>DATMUT010000230.1:0-8373 GCA_035563755.1 Novosphingobium sp. | reverse complement strand
ATCCGAGACAGGGGATCCAATTTGCCCGCCCAGAGCCACCAGCCCGATAACGGCCCGACTGCCGGCCCGACTGCCCGCCACGCAGACGATGCCGTCGCAATCACCACCCGGGCAGAACGCGACATTGTCGCACTGGGCATTGTTGTGGCCGCCATCATCATGTTCGTGGGCACCGGCGGCTCGGCTCTTTCCAAGACGCTGGCAAAGCTGCAGGGCCTGGGTGTCGGGCCTGACCGGCTGCTCATCAACGCGCTCCTGCTCAACATCGCGCTCGTGATCTTTGGCTGGCGCCGCTACGATGAATTGTGCCTCGAAGTGCGCCAGCGCCGCCTGACCGAGGCACGCGCGCGCCAGATGGCCGAAACCGACCCCATGACCGGCTGCCTTAACCGGCGCAGCGTTGCCACTGCCACCGAAAGGCTGATTGCGGCCGCCGCAGCGCAAGGCCAGATTGCTGCCTTCATCATGATCGATGTCGACAATTTCAAGCAGATCAACGACAGCAAGGGCCATAGCGTGGGCGATCGCATCCTGATCGAATGCGCCCGCCGGCTGCGCGCCATTCTGCCTGCCGGCGCCCTGGCCGCGCGCATGGGCGGCGACGAGTTTGCCTGCATCACCCCCTTTGCCCCCGGCCAACCCGAAGCAATCGACACCCTTGCCCGCGCCATCATCGAAGGCATTTCGCGCCCCATCGCGGTCGAAGGCTTCTTTGGCGAGGTCACCGTTTCGGTGGGCGTAACCCGCTCAGATCGCTCCTCGGGCGATCAGGGCCATGCGGCAGCCATGATGCATATGGCCGACATCGCCATGTATCATTCCAAGAAACAGGGCCGTAACCGCTATTCATGGTTCGAGGACCGCATGGAAACCGCGCAGCGCCACCGCAGCGAAATCGAGACCGGCATCCGCGTCGGCCTGGGCCGCAGCGAGTTCACCCCGCTTTACGAACCCCAGTTCGACATTGCCAGCGGCGCGCTGGTCGGCTTCGAAATGCGGCCCAGCTGGCAGTCGGACGATTTCGGCGCGATGCCCGCCGCCGCCTTCATGCCCGTGGCCGAGGAGATTGGCGCGGTAACAGCGCTGAACGAAGGGCTGATCGCCCATGCGCTGGGCGATGCGCGCGGCTGGGCGCCGCAACTGCGCCTGGCGATCAACATATCGCCGGCCCAGCTGGCCGACCCGTGGTTCGCGCAAAAGCTGCTCAAGCTGCTGGTATCGGCCAATTTCCCGCCCAGCCGCCTCGATATCGAGATTACCGAGACCTGCCTGCACCGCAACATTGCCGGGCTGCACACGCTGGTCGCCAGCCTGCGCAATCAGGGCGTCGGCATCGTTCTCGACGATTTCGGCAAGGGGCATGCCTCGCTGCTCCAGCTGCGCCAGTTCTCGTTCGACGGCATCAAGATCGACGGCGAGCTGCTGGCCGCGCTCGCCCCGGACGGCCAGGGCACGCCCGGCCCGATCCGCACTCAGGACGCCCGCGCCATCGTCGAGACCTGCGCCATGATCGGCAAGGGCCTGGGCATCCCGGTGAGCGCCGAGGGTGTGGCTGACGCAGCAACGCTTGACCTCCTCGGCTCGCTCGAGGTCGCCCGCGCGCAAGGGCCGCATCTGGGCGCGCCGCGCGATCTGGCCACCACCGATGCCATGCTGGCCGCGCAGAACCTGCTGGCTGGCGCGCTACCGGACACGCCTGCCCCCCCGCCGCCCGTTTCTGACACACAACAGCGCCGCAGCGCCTGATTTTCCCGCTCGGCAGGGCTGGACGCGGGGGCATTCCGGGCATAGATCGCCCCTGCTATGGCGACACCTTCTTCTGACCGCATTCCCTTTGTGAAGATGCACGGGCTGGGCAACGACTTTGTCGTGCTCGACGGGCGCGCGCAGGCGTTGCCCGCGATGGACGCTACCCTGGCCGCGCGCCTGGCCAACCGCCACACCGGCATCGGCTGCGACCAGCTCATCGTGCTGGCGCCCTCGACCGTGGCCGACTTCACCATGCGCATCTTCAACGCCGACGGCAGCGAGGTCGAGGCCTGCGGCAACGCCACCCGCGCGGTGGGCCTGCTGCACGGCGCCCCTGCCCGCATCGAGACGCTGGGCGGCCTGCTGCAGTCCACCCCCACGGCGGCCGGCATCTCGGTCGACATGGGCGTGCCCCGCTTCGAATGGGACGCCATCCCGCTGGCCTATGCGATGGACACGCTGACCATGCCGGTGGGCTGGGAAGAACTGGGCGCCCCCACGGCGGTCAACGTGGGCAATCCGCATGTCATCTTCTTCGTGCCCGATTGCGACGCCGTGCCCATGGAGCGCCTTGGCCCGATCATCGAGCATGACCCGCTGTTTCCCGCGCGTATCAACGTCAATGTCGCCACCATCGTCGCGCGCGACCATATCCGCCTGCGGGTGTGGGAGCGCGGCGCGGGGCTGACGCTGGCCTGCGGCACCGGGGCCTGCGCCACGGCCGTGGGCGCCATGCGCCGCGGCCTGGTCGACCGGCGCGTGCGCGTCGACCTGCCCGGCGGGCCGCTCACCATCGAATGGAGCCCGCCAGCGCCGGGCGAGCCGGCCCGCATCACCATGACCGGCCCTGCGACCGAAGCATTTCGCGGCAGTTTCGATCTGGCCGATTACCGGACGCCGGCATGAGCGCCCCGCTCGCATGAGCATCGAGGTCGTCTCGCTGGGCTGCCGGATGAACCTGTCCGAGAGCGAGAGCATCCGCGCGATGCTGGCAGAGGGCGGGCAGGATGTCGTCGTCATCAACTCCTGCGCGGTGACGGCCGAGGCGCTGCGCCAGACCCGGCAGGCGATCCGCCGCGCCCGCCGCCGCGCGCCCGATGCGCGCCTGCTGGTCACCGGCTGCGCGGCCGAGACCGAGCGCGCCATGATCGCCGCCATGCCCGAGGTTGACGGGCTGGTGGCCAACGCGGCCAAGCTCGACCCGCGGGCATGGAACCTGCCGGTGGCGGAGCGCCTGCCCACGCGCCCGGCCGGGCACACGCGCGGCTTTGTGGTGGTGCAAAACGGCTGCGACCATGCCTGCACCTTTTGCATCATCCCGCAGGGGCGCGGGGCCAGCCGGTCGCGTCCCGTTGCCGATGTGGTGGCCGAAATCGCCGCCATGGTGGATGCAGGCGTGGCCGAAGTGGTGCTGACCGGCGTGGACCTGACCTCGTGGGGGCATGACCTGCCGGATGCGCCGGGGCTGGGACTGCTGGTCGAGGCGATCCTGCGGCAATGCCCTTCGCTGCCCCGCCTGCGCCTGTCCTCGCTCGATGGCATCGAGATCGACGCGCGCCTGTTCGACCTGCTGGCGGGCGAAGCGCGAGTGATGCCCCATGTCCACCTCTCGCTGCAACACGGGGCCGACCTCATCCTCAAGCGCATGAAGCGCCGCCATCTGCGCGCCGATGCAGTGGATCTGGTCGCCTGCCTGCGCGCGCGCCGGCCCGACATCCCCATCGGCGCCGACCTCATCGCCGGGTTCCCTACCGAGGACGAGGCGGCCCACGCCCAGAACCTGTCGATCGTGGCAGAGCTGGGCATCGTCTACGGCCACATCTTCCCCTATTCCGCGCGCGAGGGCACGCCCGCCGCACGCATGCCGCAGGTCAACCGCGCAGACATCGCCCGGCGCGCCGCCGAACTGCGCGCGGCCGTAGCGGCCCAGCGCGCGCCCTGGCTGGCTGGCCTGCTCGGCACGCCCCAGCGCGTGCTGGCCGAGGCCGACGGCACCGGCCATGCCGAGAATTTCGCCCGTATCGCCCTGCCCCATGGCACGGCGCGCGGGTCTATCGTCACCATCATTCCCACCTGCATTACCGAAGGCCTGCTGGCATGAACGACACATCCTCCTCCAGCGCCGCATCGGGCTGGGGCAACCGCCTTGTCAGCGGGTTTGCGCGCACGTCCGAGAAGCTGGCGGGCAATCTGGCTGGCATCGCCGGCGGCGGGCGCCTCGCGCCCGAGCAACTCGACGTGATCGAGGATGCGCTGATCCTGTCGGACCTTGGCCCGCGCACTGCTGCCCGCATCCGCGAGCGCCTGGCCGAAACCCGCTTCGAGCGCGGCGCCGACGAGGCCGCCATCCGCCAGGCCGTGGCCGATGAAATCGCCGCCATCCTGCGCCCGGTGGCCAAGCCGCTCGACGTGACCGCCTTTCCGCGCCCGCATGTGGTGCTGGTCATTGGCGTCAACGGTTCAGGCAAGACCACTACTATCGCCAAAATGGCGCACCTGTTCCAGGAGCAGGACTATCAGGTCATGCTGGCCGCGGGCGACACGTTCCGCGCGGCGGCGATTGGCCAGCTGGGCGTGTGGGCGAGCCGGCTGGGCGTGCCCATTGTGAAAGGCCCCGAAGGCGGCGACCCGGCCAGCGTCGTGTTCGACGCGGTCAAGGCCGCGACCGAGCAGGGCACCGACGCGCTGATCGTCGACACCGCCGGACGCCTGCACAACAAGCGCGAGCTGATGGAAGAGCTGGCCAAGATCCGCCGCGTGCTGGGCCGGCTGAACCCGGCGGCGCCGCATGATGTGGTGCTGGTGCTCGACGCCACCAACGGGCAGAACGCGCTCTCGCAGATCGAGATCTTCAAGGAAGTGGCGGGCGTTACGGGGCTGGTGATGACCAAGCTGGACGGCACGGCGCGCGGCGGCGTGCTGGTGGCCGCGGCCGAGCAATATGGCCTGCCCATCCACGCCATCGGCGTTGGCGAGACGATTGATGACCTGCGCCCGTTCGACCCCGATCTGGTGGCGCGCGTGATCGCGGGGGTGGCGTAATGGTCGACAATGCCAAAAAAGCGCCGGGCTGGCTGAAGATCGCCATCGATTACGGCCCGATGCTGGCCTTTTTCGTGTCTTACAAGATCTTCCATCCGTCCAAATCGCCGCCAGAGGGCGTGGGCGAAGTGCTGGCCGTGACCAAGAGCACAGCGGCGTTCATCACGGCCACCATCATCGCGCTGGTCGTGTCGAAATGGCGGCTGGGGCGGGTTGCGCCCATGCTGTGGCTCTCGACCGCGCTGGTGGTGTTCTTTGGCGGGCTGACCATCTTCTTGCAGAACGCGGTGTGGGTGCAGATCAAGCCCACGGTCATTTATGTGCTCTCGGGCGCGGCGCTGCTGATCGGTGTGTGGCGCGGCACGCCGCTGCTCAAGATCCTGCTCGACGATGCGTTCCAGGGGCTGACGGACCAGGGCTGGATGATCCTGTCGCGCAATTGGGGCTGGTTTTTCCTGTTCCTTGCGGTGCTCAACGAGGTGCTGCGGCAGATCTACAATCAGGCGCACCACAATCTCGACACGTGGATCGCGATGAAGCTCTATGTTTTCATGCCCATGTCGTTTCTTTTCACCTTTGTGCAAATGCCGGTGCTGATGAAGCACGGGCTCGGGCAGGAAGGCCCCGCCGGGGGCGAGAGCTCCGGGGGCTGGGTCCGGTGCATTTCTGACTGGCAATAAAAGACCCCGGCCCAATCGGACCGGGGTTTTTTCTAACCTGTGCGGGGCGAATTAGCCCTGCTGGTCAGCGCGGGCAGCGCCCTGACCGTCCAGGTTGGCTTCCACGAAAGCCCAGTCGATGTGGTCGAGCAGCGCGTCGAGGTAGTTCGGGCGCGCATTGCGGTAGTCGACGTAGTAGGCGTGCTCCCACACGTCGAGCGTGAAGAGCGGCGTCACGCCCTCGTAGGCGACGGGGGTGTCGGCGTCGTGATAGCTCGTCACCTTCAGCTTGCCGTCTTCCAGCACCAGCCAACCCCAGCCGCTGGCGAAGTGGCCGGCGCTCTCGGCCTTGATGGCGGCCTTGAAAGCGTCGAGACCGCCCAGATCGGCGTCGATCTTGGCCAGCAGCTCGGCCGAGGGGGCAGTCTTCTCGGGGCTCAGGCCCAGCCAGTAGAAGCTGTGGTTCCAGATCTGCGCCGAAGCGTTGAACAGCTTCTTGTTGCCGGCGGCCTTGGCAGCGGCGATCACCTCGAGCAGGCTCTTGCCTTCCAGCTCGGTGCCCTTGATCTGGTCGTTGGCCTGCGTGACGTAGGCATTGTGATGCTTGCCGTGGTGATAGTCGAAGGTTTCGGCCGAGAGGACCGAACCGAACGCATCCTTGGCATACGGCAGAGCGGGAAGAACAAAGGCCATGGGTATCTCCACTTTTGGCGCGGGTTTCACGGGGGGCGCGCCCCCGTGGGGGAATCATCAAATTGGCCGCCTTGTTGGCACAGCCACAGCGGCGAGAGGAAACAGTTTTTCTCTCGCCCGGCGCAATCCTTCTAACAACGCGCAGGCAGCCGTCTGGTTCAGATCTCGACCTGGCTGCCCAGTTCGACCACGCGGTTGATCGGCAGGCGGAAGAACTCCATCGCGCTGGCCGCGTTGCGCATCATCCACGCAAACAGCTTCTCGCGCCAGATGGCCATGCCGGGCTTGGACGAGGCGATCAGCGTCTGGCGCGAGAGGAAGAAGCTGGTCTTCATCATCTCGAACGGTTCGCCGCCCACCATCACGCCGCGCAGCGATCCGGGCACGTCGGTTTCCTCAAGGAAGCCAAAGCGCAGCTTGATCTTGTAGAAGCCCTGCCCGACCTCGATCACCATCACGCGCCGCGCCTCGGCCACATAGGGCACTTCCTCGATCAGCACGGTCAGGATCACCACGCGCTCGTGCAACACCTTGTTGTGCTTGATGTTGTGCAGCAGCGCCGAAGGCACGCCCTCGCCCGTCGAGGCCATGAACACAGCCGTGCCTGGCACGCGGGTCGCGCTCGAATGGGCGCTCTTGGCGAACACCTCGATCGGCAGCGAGCCCTCGGCCATGGTCGCGCGCATCAGCGCCCGGCCCTTGGCCCAGGTGGTCAGCATGACGAAGATGATAAGCCCGACAACGCAGGGGAACCACGCGCCTTCGAAGAACTTGGACGCGCCGGCCGCCAGATAGGCCGCATCCACGCCCAGCACCAGCAGCAACGGCAGCGCCGCCTTCCACCACTCCATCTTCCAGATGCGCAGGATGACAAAGGCCAGCATGCCGGTGGTGATGAACATCGTGCCCGTGACCGCCAGGCCATAGGCCGGCAACATGGCCGCCGAGGAGCGGAACGAGATGACCAGCGCGGCCACCATGCAGGCCAGGAACCAGTTGATGGTGGGCACATAGATCTGCCCGGCCATGTCGTGGCTGGTATGCTTGATGCGGAAACGGGGGATATAGCCAAGCTGAATGGCCTGCTGCGTGACCGAATAGGCCCCCGAAATCACCGCCTGGCTGGCGATGACCGTAGCCATCGTGGCCAGCACCACCAGCGGCAACTGCAACTGGTCGGGCACCATGTTGAAGAACGGATTGCTCGATGCCGAAGGGTCGGCGATGAGCAGCGCGGCCTGCCCCATGTAGTTGAGCACCAGCGAGGGGAACACCACCACCAGCCAGCCCATCGTGATCGCCTTGCGCCCGAAATGACCCATGTCGGCGTACAGCGCCTCGACGCCGGTGATCGAATAGACCACCGCGGAGAGCGAGAGGAACGAGATGATCGGGTGCGAATTGAAGAAATAGTAGATGTAGAGCGGGTTGAGCGGTTCCCACAGGACCTGCGGGTGCAGGCGGATGTTCCACAGGCCCATCAGGCTGATCGCCACGAAATAGACCAGCATGATCGGCCCGAAGAGCTTGCCCACCTTCTCGGTCCCGCGCGACTGGATCAGGAACAGGCCCGAAAGGATGACCAGCGCGATGGGCACGATGAAGGGGTGGAAACTGTGGCTCACCACGTCCAGCCCCTCGACCGCCGAGATGACCGAAATGGCAGGCGTCAGCATCGAGTCGGCATAGAACAGCGCGGTTGCCAGCAGGCCGCCGGCCACCAGCATGCCCATGCGCCGCGAATCAGGCACCATGCGGTTGATCAGCGCCAGCAGCGCCAGGCTGCCGCCCTCGCCATTGTTGTCGCAGCGCATGACGATGAACACATATTTCAGCGTCACCACCGCAACCATCGTCCAGAAAATCAGGCTGATGACGCCGTAGATGTTCAGCAGATCGATCGGCAGCGGATGCTCGCCGGTCATGATCGCCTGAATGGCATAAAGCGGGCTGGTGCCGATATCGCCGAACACCACGCCGATGGCGCCAACCGCAAGCGCAGTCGGTCCGCCCTTCATGCCATGGTGTTCAGGCGGAGCCTCGGCTGCCGTCGCGGGCGCACATTGCGCCTGCCCATCCACCGCTTCGCTCATCGTGCTCATGGCCCCTGTTGCGTTCTGACGCGCCACCCTCGCCCGCAAACTGAGTCGTCCGGGCGATGACGGCATCGCGCGTTAGCAGCGTGCCTGCGCGCCCGCAACAACAGTAACCTTCACCCTTTATTGCCCGA
>DATMUT010000229.1:0-16586 GCA_035563755.1 Novosphingobium sp. | reverse complement strand
GACGCCATGCGCGCCCAGATCGAGGGGGTGCGCGCGGGCACAGTGGCCGATGGCCTGCGCCGCGTGCCCATCCTGATCCGCGCGGGCGGCGAAGGCGGCAATGGCGGTGAGGGCGCGCAAGGCTTTGCCGACCAGTCCTATCGCTCGCCCTCGGGGCAGGTGGTGCGCGCCAGCGACGTGGCCCGCATCACCCGCACCGACGGCCCGGTCAAGCTCGAGCACGAGAACGGATCGCGCTTTGCCACCGTGCAGGCCAATGTCTCGGGCCGCGACCTTGTGGGCTATGTGGGCGATGCCAGGGCCGATATTGCCGCCCATGTGAAGCTGCCGGCCGGCTACCGGCTGGTGTGGGGCGGCCAGTTCGAGAACCAGCAGCGCGCCTCGACGCGCCTGGCCATCGTGCTGCCCATCGCGCTCGCCATGATCTTTCTGGTGCTTTACGCAACGCTGCGCAGTGTGCGGGCCTCGCTGCTCATTCTGGTCAACATTCCCTTCGCGCTGGTGGGGGGCATGGTCTCGCTGGCGGCCTCGGGCGATTACCTGTCGGTGCCCGCTTCGGTCGGGTTCATCGCGCTGCTGGGCATTGCCGTGCTCAACGGCCTCGTCATGGTCAGCTATGTGCGGCAATTGCGCGACGATGGCCTGCCGCTGGCCCGCGCCGTGCGCGAAGGCGCCCAGCGCCGCCTGCGCCCGGTGATGATGACCGCCACCATTGCCGCCTTTGGCCTGGTGCCGCTGCTGTTCGCCACCGGGCCGGGGTCGGAAATCCAGAAGCCGCTGGCCATTGTCGTCATCGGCGGGCTGGTCAGCTCGACCCTGCTCACGCTGGTGCTGCTGCCCATCCTGTATGAACGCTTTGGCGAGAATGCCGCCGAAAGGGCCGCCGGCCACAAGGAGGCCACCCATGCGTAAGCCCTTCGCGCTCGTTCTGGCGCTTGCCTTCGCTGGCACGGCCTTTGCCGGTATGGCCCACGCCGAACCGGGCCTGCCCGACCGGGCTGCGGTTGTGGCCGCGCTCGATGCCGACCCTTCGGTAAAGGCCGCGCTGGCCCGCACCGATGCCGCCCGCGCCGAGGCCGACGGCCTGGCCGTTGGCCCGCACGAAGTGACGGTGAATGCGATGATCTCGCGCCGCACCGTACGCGGCGAAGGGCTGGACGCGGGCAGCTATGCCGAGTTCGAGGGGCAGGTGACACGCCCCATCCGCCTGCCCGGCAAGGCGGGGCTCGACCGGCGGATTGGCGGCTATGGCGTGGCCTATGCCCGCAACATGGCCGAGGATGCGCGCCATCAGGCCGCGCTGGGGCTGGCGCAGGGCTGGTGGGACTGGCTCGACGCTGCCGCGCAAACCACCGTCGACCGGCAGGCCGTGGCCAACCAGCAGCGCCTGCTCGCCAGCGTCGAGCGGCGGGCGGCCCTGCGCGATGCCTCGCGGCTCGACGCCGATCAGGCGCGCGCGGCGCTGGGCATGGCGCAAACGGCCGCCGCCCGCTCGGCCGGGCGCGAGGCGGTGGCGCTGGCGCGGCTGCACGCGCGCTATCCCGGCTTTGCCCTGCCTGCCGTAGCGCCAGATGTGCCGCCGCCCGCCACCAGCGAGGCCACGCTGGCCGCACTGCACACGCGCATTCTGGGCCGCAGCCACGAGCTGGCCGCCGCCGAAGCTTTTGCCGCGCGCGCCGACGCGCAGGCCCAGCGCGCCCGGCGCGACCGCATTGCCGACCCATCGGTGGGTTTCCGGGTGTTTTCCGACAAGGGCGGGCTGGAACAGGGCGGCGGGCTGGTGCTCTCGATCCCGCTGGGCGGGCGCTATCGCCGGGCCGAGGCCGACAAGGCTGGCGCCATGGCCAGCGCCGCGGCCGATGATCTGGCCTCCGTGCGCCTGACCATCGAGGAAACCGCCGACGCCGATCTGGCCGAGGCGCGCGGCGCTCAGGCGGCATGGGCCACCGCGCGCGCCGGGCTCGAGGCGCAGATGGCGGCACTGGCCAAGACACGGCGCGGGCTGGAACTGGGCGCCATCGACCTGGCCGACGTGCTGCTGGCCGAAAGGCAGGTGCACGAGGCCTTCCGCGCCGAAGCGGCCGCCCGCGCCGACGCGCAGCGCGCCCTCACCCGCCTGCGCATCGACGCGCACGACCTGTGGATCAACGATGAGGACGACGAGGCCGCCCCCGCTCAGCCCAGGCCGTAAACGCGCCGGGCCGTCTGGCTATACAGCGCAGCCGTTTCAGCCTGCGAGGCGCCGGCGGTGATGCGCTTGAACGCATTCCAGATCCGCCCGTAGCCCGAAACCGGGGCGTTGGCCGGGTAGTTGCTCTCGAACATGGCGCGGTGCGGGCCAAACAGGTCGATGCCGGTTTCGATCCACAGGCGCCACTGCGCGGCCAGTTCCTGCGAGCCGGGCTGCGGCGCGCCCTCTGCCCGCGCCCAGAAAGGCCCCAGCCCGCCCAGCTTCATCACCACATTGGGGCAGGCCGCCAGATCGGTCATGCCCGCGCGCCATGCGGCAAACACAGCCTCGCGCTGCCCGGCATAAGGCCCCATTTCCAGCGGGCAGGCCAGATGGTTGACCACGATGGTCGTATCGGGAAAGGCCCGCGCCAGATCGCGCACGGCGCCCATTTGCGGGTGAAACAGCCACACATCGAACACCAGCCCCGCCGGCGCCAATGCGGCAAAACCTGTGCAAAACGCCCGGTCCTCGAGCAGATGCGGGTCGAGGCCCATGCCGGCCAGCGGCGGCCAGTTGTCCCACGCGATCGAATTGCGGATGCCGCGCAGCCGCCCGCCCGATGCCTGCGCATGCATCGCCAGCAGTTCGGGCACGCGCTCGCCCTGGCGCAAATCCACCCGGCCCACGATGCCGCTGGCCATGCGGTGGCCCTGCGCCGCCATGCGCGCCGCCTCGGCGGCCACATAGGCGGTTTCGCCCAATGAGCGCTGCTCGACCGGGCCGTCGGGGCGGTACATGATCGAGCATTCGATAAAGACGGTATCGACGATGCGATGCCCGCTGCGCGCCACATCGGCCAAAAACGCTTCGGCGCGATAGCGGGGGCGCGGGTCGGCCGAGTCGCGGGCGTCGCGCAGATGGTGATGCGGGTCGATGATCGGCAGGTCGGGCAGCAGCGGGACTTCCTCGCCCGAGGCCAAGGCGGCGGGCGCGCCCAGCGCCTCCCCGCCCAGCGCCGGCAGGATGGCCGCCGCCCCTATGGCCCCCAATACGCGGCGGCGGCCCATGCCAGCGCCTGAACCGCCGCGCGCGCTCACCGCCCGCCTGCCACGCGGTGCAGGAAAGGCAGCGCCAGATCGAGCGACCGGCCCGGACAGTCGAGCGGCATCATGTGACCGCACTGCGGCACCACCACCAGCGCCTTGTCCTTTACCGTGAGCGCCGCCAGCGCCAACTGCCCATCCTTGGCCAATGGCACCTCGTGGTCCTGGTCGGACCACAGCAGCAGCGTGGGCGCCTTGATCCGTGCCAGATCGGCCGGCGCGCGGTCGAAGCCATCGGCGCGCGCGGCCGCCAGAATGGCCGGCATGGCGCCCGGCACCTTGAGGATGCGGTTGTTCATGTCGGTCCACTGCTGCGCCAGTCCGGGCGTGACGCGGGCGGTGTCGACCATGTTCATCAGCATGACCTGACGCCAGTATTCGGGCACGTGGTGATCAGGATGCTTGCGGTCCTCCTCGAGCGCGGCAACGACGGCGGGCGGGAAGGTGGACGGGTCGACCTTGAGCGGGCCGGCGGCAATGTTGCTGAGCACCACCGCGCGCACCCGCTGCGGCCTTTGCGCGGCATAGGCGCCCACCGGCAGCCCGCCGCTCGACGTGCCAACGATGGTGAAGCGCGCCACGCCCAGCCGGTCCATCAGCGCATCGATCACCTTGAGCTTATGCTCGAGCGTATAATCACCCGTGGGGCTGGGGCCAGACAGGCCAGCGGGCGACTGGTCATAACGGATCACGCGATATTGGCGCGAGAGCACGCGCGCCCAGTCGTCCCACTGGCGCAGGCTGGCAAACGAGCCATGGACCAACAGGATGACCGGCCCGCGCCCTTCGTCGACATAGTGGACAGGCTCGCCCTCGATCAGGGCGAAATGCGAATGCGGCAGGGCGTAGCGCGCGCGCAAGGCCTCGTCGCCCGCCAGGCTGGCCGGCGCCTGAGAGGCGGCGTGTGCCGGGGCGTGGGTTTTGGGCGCGGCCAGCGCCTGTCCGGCCGCCATACCGCACAGCGCCCCGCCCAGCGCCAACAGGCCGCGCCAGCCCGCACGCCTGGTCCCCGAGGATGTCCGCTGTGTTTTCGCGCGTGTCATGTGCGCCCTTCCTGCCTGATGAAAACCGGCAGGCAGGATCACCGCCCCGCGCGCGCGCGCGATGCCCTCGCCCGGCTATGGCCGACTGACGGACAGGAAAAACGCCTGCTGAAGCAGTCTGCCAGCGCGACCTTCAGGCCTGCGCCACGAAGGTGGAGGCCTGCATCGCGCGGGCCAACTGGTCGAGCCGGTGCCCGATCTGGTGATGCAGGCGATGGCGGAAATCGGGCGAGACCCCGGCCAGCGTCGAACACACGATCCCCCCCCACAGCGCCGCCGACAGGGGCAGCGCGAAAAGAAAGCCGCGAAACAGCTGGTTGCCGCGGTGCCTGGGGCGCGATCGCCTTGACGGAAAGGGAATGACCGACATGTGACATGTCTGCCACCGCCAAGGTTAACCAACCCTGAAAAGCCCGGCACGTAGCCTCCGCTGCCAGCGCCCCGCAGGCCTGCCCGGCAGGCCCGGATCGACCGCCCAGAGCAGTGCGCGAAGATTCTTCGCAGGGGCAACACTTCGTCACAAACGGGCACATATCGCGCAAGATCGCCCGGCTAAATCAGGATCATCGAAAAGGAGATACCGCCATGTTGACCACGATGATCGCCGCGATGGCGCTGGCCGGCTCGCCGGTCGCCGTAGCGCCCGCCGCCGCCCTCACGCCGTGCAATCCGCAGCCCAGCAAGAGCCTTGGCTGCTATCGCACCGAAAAGCCCAGCCTGACCTTTGGCGGGCGCAACGCCGCCAAGGCCAGCAACGCTGCCACCCCCCGCGAGGCCGAGGCCGACGCGCCCGACACGCGCCAGGTGGCCTGCCACCCCGATCCCAGCCGCAACCGTGGCTGCCTGCGCCCCGCGCCCGACGCTTAACCCCCCGGTGGGCCGGGCCTTTGTCCGGGTTCAACAAGGGGGCAAGGCGCCCGGCCCACCAACCCCTACACACCCTTTCCCTTAGGAGACACACCATGATCCGTACCGCTGTCATGCTGGGCCTTTCCTCGCTGGCCCCCGCGCTGATGCTGGCCGCCGCGCCCCAGAGCGCTGCTGCTGCCACCCAGCTGCCCATCCGCGTCGCCGGCATCCCGGCCGACCACTTCGCCCGCGCCATCAAGGTCAGCGACGACCGGCTCGAGCCCTACGTCAGCTTCACCTCGAAGAGCGCGCACAAGGGGCAGCACAGCCTGGCCGCCGGCGCCGAGGGCGATGTGCACCTGACCGCCCATCTCGACCGCGAGAGCGGCAAGGTGTCCTACCGCGTATGGCACGACATCACCAACCGCGACGCCCCGCGCGAACTGAACCGCGTGCATTATGTGGCCGGCGGCAAGGTGACTCAGGCCAAGCTCTCGGTCGCCCGCCACTGGGAAAGCAACTGCGTGCCGCTCGAGACGGGTGGCCAGTGCGACCAGCGCATCCGCGTGGCCTTTGATGTGCCCGAGCATGTCGTGCGCGAGATCGCCTCGGGCTACGAGCATGGTTCGCGCAAGGGCTGGGCGTTCCGCTACAAGGACGCGCACGGCAGCGACCTCGACGGCATCCTGGCTCCGGCCGAGGCGGCCGGGCTGATCCAGGCGGTCGACGGCTGGAAGGCCGGCGCCAAGGGCTAAGGCCCGCAAACCCCTCCACGCCGCAAGTTCCGCTTGCCAGGGCCGGTCCCTCCCTTTTGCCGCACTCCTCCCTGTGGGCGGACAAAAGGGGCGGCCCGGTGGGCAAGGCCGGGCTTGCGGCGGTGGCAGAGCGCGCGCAATGGCCCTGCACGCGGTCTGCCACCATCCATTTGCGCGAGGGTCGCCGCTGTCGCGCGGCAAAGCGGGGGACGCCTTGGATGCGCGCGCCCCGCTTTGCCATGTGTGGCGCCCCTCCTTTTGGCCTCCTCCGGCCCCGCGCTTGATTATCCCGCCGAACGGTCGCATGGTTTTGCGCTTGGGGGCCGCGGGGGGCGTGCCCCTGCATCAAGCGCAAAGCCGCAAGCACAGACACGAACCATGACCGCCAGATCCATTGTTGTTGTTGAAGACGATCCTGCCCTGCGCCTGTTGACCGCGCGCGCCCTGCGCGAAAACGGCTACGAGGTGCGCACCGCCTGTTCGGGCGCCGAGATGTGGGTGCTGCTCGACAACGCTCCGGCAGACCTGATCGTGCTCGACATCATGCTGCCGGGCACCACCGGCATCGAGTTGTTCCGCCGCCTGCGCCGCGAGGGCGACACGCCGATCATCTTTGTTTCGGCGCGCGGCAGCGAGGAGGACCGCGTGCTGGGCCTCGAGCTGGGCGCCGACGATTACCTGCCCAAGCCCTTCTCGACCCGCGAGCTGATCGCGCGGATTGGCGCGGTGCTGCGCCGGGGCGAAGGCGGCAATGGCCGCGACGAGGGCCGCGAGAGCGAGAGCGCGCGCGGCGAAATCAGCTTCGATGGCTGGAGCCTGTCGATGGCGCGCTATGAACTGCGCTCGCCCGATGGCACACTGGTCGACCTGACGGGGGCCGAATTCGACCTGCTCTCGACCTTTGTGAACCAGCCCCAGCGCGTCATCGGCCGCCAGCGCCTGATCGAGCTGTCGCGCACGCGCATGTCCGACAGCTCCGACCGCAGCATCGACGTGCTGGTCAGCCGCCTGCGCCGCAAGCTGGCCGGCACTGGCGGGCAGGCGCCCATCACCACGGTGCGCGGCATCGGCTACATCTTCACCGCCGATGTCACCCGGCACTAGGCGCCCAGTGCAAGGCAGCAGGCCATGAACATGATGCGCTCGTGGAGCCTTGTTTCGCGCCTGCTGACCATTCTGGCGCTGGTGCTGGCGCTCGATTTCCTGGCCAACACGCTGTTGTTTGAAAAGGCGGGCGAATTCGCGCTCGAGGACGAGGAAGCCAGCGCGCTGGCCGAAAGGCTGGCGGTGGCCAGCCATGTACTGAGCAGCGCGCCACCGCCAGCGCGCGACATGATGGCCCGGCGCCTGAGCAGCGCCAATCTCGACATGCACTGGAGCGCGAGCGGCCAGCGCCCGGTCGCCTCGATCTCGCTGGCCCGGCTACAGGCGCAATTGATCGCCGCCCAGCCCGAACTGGCCCATGCCCAGTTGCAATTGCAGCTCATGCCCATGCGCCTGTCGAAAGACATGGGCGGGTCGCTGGTACTCACCGATGGCACGCTGCTCACCTTCCATCACCATGTGCGCGCGGCCTGGGCGCTCAAGGCAGGCAATCTGGTGGTGCTGCTGCTGCCCACTGTGGCGCTGCTGGGCGTGACGTGGGTGCTGGTTTTTGCCACCTTGCGCCCCTTGCGCCAGCTGGTGCGGGCCAGCGCCAAGGTGGGCACCCATCACGCCCGCCCGCTCGACGAGGCCGGGCCGCCCGAGATGCGCCAGCTCATCCGCGCCTTCAACGCCATGCAGACCCGCATCGACGACCTGCTCGACACCAATACGCAGACCATGCTGGCCATCGGCCACGACCTGCGCACGCCGCTGTCGCGCCTGCAACTGCGGCTCGACGGCATCGGCCTCGAGGCGGACGAGCGCGGCGCGATGGAGGATGACATCGCCGAGGTGCGCGACCTTATCGCCTCGGTGCAAAGCTATGTCGACGCCGGCTCGGTCGAGGCGCGCCAGCAGCGGGTGGACCTGGCGGCCATGGCCGAAACGCTGGTCGACAATGCCACCGACCATGGCCAGAGCGCCGAATATGTCGGCCCCGACAGCCTGGTCATCATGGCCCGGCCGGTGCCGCTGCGCCGCGCGCTCTCGAACCTGGTGAACAATGCGCTGCACTATGCCGGCAATGCCCGCGTCGTGCTCGAGCGCGAGGGCGGCTGGGTGCGGATCGCCGTCGAGGACGATGGCCCCGGCATTCCCGAGGACAGCATGGCCAAGGTGCTGCAACCTTTCGTGCGGCTCGACGCCTCGCGCCAGCGCGACACGCGCGGCATGGGGCTGGGGCTGGCCATTGTCGTGCGCATCATCGAGGCCGAGGGCGGCAGCTTTGCCCTGTCGAACCGCAGCCAGGGCGGGCTTTGCGCGGTGGTGCGCCTGCCCATCGGCACGGCCTGACCGGGCCGTTGCTGCGGCCCGGCGCATAAGTTTGGCCGCGCAACACTTCGTTACAAAGGCGCGCAGGAGCAGAAAAAAGCCCCCCCTATATGCTGTCTCACGAACCCGATGCGCCCCCCCCTTGCACCGGGTATGAAACCGAAAGGTGAGACAATGAACGAACTGATCGGCCGCGTCTTCAGCTTCGAGAAGAGCACGTTTCCCGACAGCGGCGAGCTGTTTGCCAAGCTGTCGAGCGAAGGCCAGAGCCCCAAGGCGCTGATGATTTCCTGCGCCGACTCGCGCGTGGTGCCCGAGCAGATCCTGCAGGCCCAGCCCGGCGACCTGTTCGTGTGCCGCAACGCGGGCAACATCGTGCCGCCCCACTCGACCATGAATGGCGGCGTGTCCTCGACGGTGGAATATGCCGTGGCCGCCCTTGGCGTGCGCGACATCATCGTGTGCGGCCACTCGGACTGCGGCGCGATGAAGGCGCTGTCGAACCCGGTCGGCCTCGAGCGGATGCCCAATGTGGCTGGCTGGCTGCGTCACGGCGCGGCGGCCGAGCACATCGTCTCGACCTGCTGCCCCGAACTGAGCGAGGGCGAGCGCGTGCGCGCTATCAGCCTCGAGAACGTGATCGCCCAGATCGCCCACCTGCGCACGCACCCTTCGGTGGCCGCGGCCATCGCGCGGGGCGAAATGGCGCTGCACGGCTGGTTCGTCGACATTCACGCCGGGCAGGTGCTGGGCCTGGACGGCAAGACCGGCCAGTTTATCCCCCTGCGCGAAGACCAGCCGCTGCCGGTGGCCCTGCCGGCCATGCGCCGCCTGGCCAGCAACGCCGCACTGGCCCAAGCCGCCGAATGAGCCAGCCATCCCCCTTGCTTCCGGCCACGACCGGCCTTGCGAAGCTGAGGCGGGATGGCCTGTTCTCGCGTGATCTGACCGCCTCGATCGTGGTCTTTCTGGTGGCGATGCCGCTGTGCATGGGCATCGCCATCGCCTCGGGCCTGCCGCCCGAAAAAGGGCTGGTGACAGGCATTGTCGGCGGCATCGTCGTGGGCGCTCTGGCCGGTTCGCCGCTGCAGGTCAGCGGGCCTGCCGCGGGGCTGGCGGTCATCGTGTTCGAATTCGTGCGCGATCACGGCCTGGCAGCGCTCGCGCCGGTGCTGCTGCTGGCAGGCAGCTTTCAGCTGGCGGCGGGCGCAGCGCGGCTTGGTGGCCTGTTCCGGGCGATTTCGCCGGCGGTGGTGCATGGCATGCTGGCGGGCATCGGCGCGCTTATCGTGCTGGGGCAGTTCCACACCCTGTTCGACGCCAAGCCGCTGTCGAACGGGATGGACAATCTGGCAGCGATTCCTGGCCGGGTGCTGGGCCTTTCACCCAGCGACATCAGCAGCAACGAAACAGCGCTGATGCTGGGCCTGCTGACCATTCTGGTCATGCTGGCGTGGGAGAAATGGCGCCCGGCCAGGCTTGTGCTGGTGCCCGGCGCCCTGCTCGGCGTGAGCATTGCCTCGCTGGCGGCCTTCGGGCTTGATCTCGAGGTCGCGCGGATCGACGTGCCGGCCTCGATCGGGGCCGCGCTGGACCTGCCGCATGGCGGGTTTTTCGCGCCGCTCTCACAGCCGGGCCTGTGGGTGTCGGCGGTTGCCATCGCCTTTATCGCCAGCGCCGAAACGCTGCTTTCGGCCGCCGCTGTCGACCGGATGCACGATGGCGCGCGCACCGACTACAACAAGGAACTGCGCGCGCAGGGCT
Source organism: Novosphingobium sp. (assembly GCA_035563755.1). Classification (GTDB taxonomy): domain Bacteria; phylum Pseudomonadota; class Alphaproteobacteria; order Sphingomonadales; family Sphingomonadaceae; genus Novosphingobium. Next base: position 6,481 of record DATMUT010000229.1, on the reverse strand, counting down.
TGGGCAACATGCTGTGCGGCGTGCTGGGCGCCCTGCCCATGACCGGCGTGATCGTGCGCTCGAGCGCCAATGTGCAGGCAGGCGCCGCCACCCGCGCCGCGACCATGATGCATGGGGCCTGGCTGCTGGCGCTGGTGGTGCTGTTGCCGGGCCTGCTGCGGCAGGTGCCCATGGCGGCGCTGGGCGGGGTGCTGGTCATCACCGGGTGGCGGTTGGTCAGCCTGCGCCATGCCCAGCACCTGTTCAACACCCACGGGCCGCTGCCGGCTGCCATCTGGGCCATCACCTTCGTGCTGGTCGTCTCGACCGACCTGCTCACGGGCGTGATGGTCGGCATCGGTCTCTCGGTGATCGAGCTTTTGCCCTACATCCGCCGTCTTGGCCTGGATGTGCGCGAAGAGCCCGGCGAGGAAACGCACCGCATTTCGCTGAGCGGGGCGGCCACCTTCGTCAGCCTGTCGCGCCTTACCGCCCGGCTCGAGAATATTCCCGAAAACAGCACGGTCCATCTCGACCTGCATGGTGTGCGCGGCATGGACCACACCACCATCGAGATGCTGTGCGAATGGCTTGCGCGCCGCAAAAAAGCGGGCGCCCCGGTTCAGGTTAGCGGTCCTGAGCCGATCACAAGGCCGCTGGCCATCGCCTGAACCCCGTCAGGCTGGCGCTTTGTGCAAAACCTGGCCCCATGATCCATCCTTTCGCGGATCATGGGGCCTTCTTTTTGCAGGGCTTGCGGCCGTGCTTATTCAGCCGCGATGCCGGCCTTGGCGAACATGTCCTCGGTGCCGTTGTCGGCAATCTCGGCCGGGGCGGCGATGTCGGCGCCCTTGGCCTTGCGGCGCGAATCGAAGTTCGACCACACCGTGTTCCAGTCGCCGCGGGTGGCGCCCTTGGAATATTCGGTGGCGCGCGTCTCGAAGAAGTTGGCGTGCTCGACGCCGTTTAGCAGCGGCTGCAGCCAGGGCAGCGGGTGATCCTCGATCAGGTAGATCTCGGGCAGGCCCAGCTGGCGCAGGCGCCAGTCGGCGATGAAGCGGATGTAGCGCTTGATGTCCTTGGCGCTCATGCCCGGCACCGGTCCCATCTCGAAGGCCAGGTCGATGAAGGCATCCTCGAGGCGCACGGTGGTCTGGCAGCAGTCGAGGATGTCGTCCTTGACCGCGCGCGTCAGGCAGCCGCGCTCGGCCACGAAGGCGTGGAACAGCTGGGTGATGCCCTCGCAGTGCAGCGTCTCGTCGCGCACCGACCACGAGACGATCTGGCCCATGCCCTTCATCTTATTGAAGCGCGGGAAGTTCATCAGCATGGCAAAGCTGGCGAACAACTGCACGCCCTCGGTAAAGCCGCCGAACATGGCCAGCGTGCGGGCGATATCCTCATCCGAATCAACGCCAAAGGTGTGCATGTAGTCGTGCTTGTCGCGCAGTTCCTGATATTCCAGGAACATGCCATACTCGCTCTCGGGCATGCCGATCGTGTCGAGCAGGTGCGAATAGGCCGCGATATGGATCGTCTCCATATTGCTGAAGGCGGCCAGCATCATCTTGACCTCGGTGGGCTTGAACACGCGGCCATACTTCTCGTGGTAGCAGTCCTGCACCTCCACGTCGGCCTGGGTGAAGAAGCGGAAGATCTGCGTGAGCAGGTTGCGCTCGTGCTCGGAAATCTTCTGCGCCCAGTCGCGGCAATCTTCGCCCAGCGGCACTTCCTCGGGCAGCCAGTGCACCTGCTGCTGGCGCTTCCACATGTCGAACGCCCAGGGGTATTCAAAAGGCTTGTAGGTCTTGCGGGCTTCGAGCAGCGGCATGTCGTATCCTTCCGGGAGTGGGCCTTGCGGCCTGTCGCGGGCGCGCATTTCCGGGCATTCCGGCATCGGCGCGTCTTCAACAGGTAGTTTAGGATCGTCGCCGCGACATACAAGGGGTAGTGTCATGACCGCGGCGTCGTGAAGGGCGACGATACCAGTTTGCCGCGCGCGGGGCAGGGCCTTGACAGGCACTCTTTGCGCTTGGCCAAAAGTTTTGCACAGTTGTGTTGCGCGCGCCGCACCCCGTTGAAAAGGCACGAAAAAAGGGGGCGCAAGGCGCATCCGCCCTGCCCCCCTCTGGCCCAGCCCCGCACGCAATGTCAGGGCCTGGCGGTCACTTCCACAGCCAGCGCGGCGTCAGCTTGCGCGATTTGCGCATCTGCCACATCTGCACATACATCCAGATGCCCGAGATGCTGAAGAACAGCAGCGACACACCCGACAGGATCGAGAGCAGCGTGCCCACCGGGCCGAATTGCTCGCCCGAATGCAGGTGCTTGATCAGGCCGACAAAGCTGATCTTGCCGCCCTTGCCCTTGGGCCGACACATATAGTCGGGCGGGCAGACGAAAGCGGGCTTTGCCCCGTCGGCAGGCGCGGCGCCAGCCGGCGTTGCCGCATTGGCCACACCCATCTGCGCGCTGGCAGCGGGGGGCGGGCCCTTCTTTTCGCCGGCAATGTCATTGAAATGGATGATCAGCCCCGTCACCGACATCCACAACATGAAAAAGCCAGCAAACAGGCTGACCCAGCGGTGCCACTTACGCATCGAAATTCACTCCTTCGTCCACACATTATCCCGGCAAAAACCAAGCCGCTACGTGGACAAAATGACAAGAGCGCGTCGGGTGACAAATTGTAATGGGCCGTAACGCCGGCCCCGGCCACCCGATACGCACACCGGCCCGCAGGCATTCCGCCACGAGCCGGTGCTTTTATATCAGAAACTTACGCCCATCGGCTTACTGACAGGCCAGGCATTCCTCGTAATCGGTCTGCTCGGCCGAAAGTTCGATCTTGGGCGCAATGCTGGTGTTGTCGGCCTCGACGCCGCCAGCAAAGCCTGCCCGCTGCACCGACTTGGAACGCAGGTAATACAGCGACTTGATGCCCTTCTCCCACGCCTGGAAGTGCAGCATCATCAGGTCCCACTTGTCGACATCGGCCGGGATATACAGGTTCAGCGACTGGGCCTGGTCGATATAGGGCGTGCGATCGGCGGCGAATTCGAGCAGCCAGCGCTGGTCGATCTCGAAGCTGGTCTTGTAGGTCGCCTTCTCCTCGGGGCTGAGGAAATCGAGCTGCTGCACCGAACCGCCATGCTCGAGGATCGAGTTCCACACATTGGTGGAATCCTTGCTCTTCGAGGCCAGCAGCTTCTGCAGATAGGGGTTCTTCACGACAAAGCTGCCCGAAAGCGTCTTGTGCGTGTAGATGTTGGCCGGGATCGGCTCGATGCAGGCGCTGGTACCGCCGCAGATGATCGAGATCGAGGCGGTGGGGGCAATGGCCATCTTGCAGCTGAAGCGCTGCATCACGCCCATTTCGGCCGCATCCGGGCACGCCCCGCGTTCCTGCGCCAGCAGGATGCTCGCCTCATCGGCCTTGGCGGCGATGTGCTTGAACATCTTGAGGTTCCAGGCCTTGGCCATCGCGCTTTCAAAGGCGATGCCCTTCTGCTGCAGGAACGAGTGATAGCCCATCACGCCCATGCCGACCGAGCGCTCGCGCATGGCCGAATATTTGGCGCGCGCCATCTCGCTGGGGGCGCGGTCGATATAGTCCTGCAGCACATTGTCGAGGAAGCGCATCACGTCCTCGATGAAGCGCTTGTCGGCGTTCCACTGGTCCCACGTCTCGAGGTTGAGCGAGGAGAGGCAGCACACCGCCGTGCGGTCGTTGCCCAGATGGTCGCGGCCCGTGGGCAGGGTGATCTCGCTGCACAGGTTCGAGGTGAAGACCTTGAGGCCCAGATCGCGATGATGCTTGGGCATCATGCGGTTCACCGTGTCGCTGAACACCAGGTAAGGCTCGCCCGTGGCCAGGCGCACCTCGACCAGCTTCTGGAACAGGCTGCGCGCGTCAACGTCGCCGCGCACGCTGCCATCCTTGGGGCTGCGCAGGTTGAAGCGGGCGCCCTCGCGCACCGCCTGCATGAACTCGTCGCTCAGCAGCACGCCGTGGTGCAGGTTGAGCGCCTTGCGGTTGAAGTCGCCCGACGTCTTGCGGATCTCGAGGAACTCCTCGATCTCGGGGTGCGACACGTCGAGATAGACGGCCGCCGAACCGCGCCGCAGCGACCCCTGGCTGATCGCCAGCGTCAGGCTGTCCATCACCCGCACGAAGGGGATGATGCCGCTGGTCTTGCCGTTCAGGCCAACGCTTTCGCCAATGCCGCGCACCTTGCCCCAATAGGTGCCGATGCCGCCCCCGCGCGAGGCCAGCCACACGTTCTCGTTCCAAGTGTTGACGATGCCCTCGAGGCTGTCCTCGACCGTGTTGAGGTAGCACGAGATGGGCAGGCCGCGCCCGGTGCCGCCGTTCGAGAGCACCGGCGTTGCCGGCATGAACCACAGCTTCGAGATGTAGTCGTAGATGCGCTGGGCGTGGGCCTCGTCGTCCGAATAGGCGTCGGCCACGCGGGCGAACAGGTCCTGATACTTCTCGCCGGGCAGCAGGTAGCGGTCGTCGAGCGTTTCCTTGCCAAAATCGGTCAGCAGGGCGTCACGCTCGGGCGCGGTGACGATCTTGAAACGGCGCGCGCGCACCGTGCGCGAGTTTTCCTCCTGCACGGGGGCCGTTACGGCGGTGGCCATGGCCGCGGCGATCAGGTCGGCGGCGGAATCGGTCTTCTCGGTCATCGGCACGGCCGGGCTCTCGCCCGTCTCCTTGTTGTGGCCTTGCGAGGCGGCATCCGGGGCGGCGGCGACCATCTGGCCTGCCAGTTCCACGTCCGACGCCTGCACCCGCGCGTCCCTGTTGCTAAGCTCCATGTCACGCCCCTTTTTGACTGCCCGCCTCCACAAGGGCGGCCCAATTGCCACCCCCATGCCGGCCGCCAGACACGGCCGCGAAACCTTCAGACCTGCGCCCCCGAACGTTCACCCCGCAGAATGTATCCCGAGGACAAACCCCGGCACCGCAAGGGGCGACCTGCCGGGCTGGTCGCACACGGCAAGCCCGACCGCACGAAAGGGGCGCGTTGCTCCGCGCCCAGCCTCTCGAGGTCAGCAATGCCGCATACTTGCCCTTTTCCCGGCGGAATCCGGGCTTTTCCGCCAAGTTGACGGCGCGGCCCGAAATCTAGGGATTGAGGCTGGCCAACCCGATTGGCCACAACCCATAGTGGCCGCACCCGATTCAGCGCGCAAGAGGCAATTGCCGCCCCATGGTGCCGGCATAGGCGCTCCGCCTCGTGCTGCAGCGCAGCGACGCGCCGATTTCCGGGGCGCGCACTGTCACGCAAGAGTCAAAATCAAACTGTCGAAAAAAACTTATCCCCCGCCCAGCCGATTCGCCAGCGCACTTCAGGGTGGACAGCCGCGCCTTTGGCGCAATCGCTATGGTTTTGGCCATTTGCAAGGCTTGCGCTCCCCATTTGCCCGGCGCACGGCGAGCACACAGCGCGAACACGCAGCGCGGCATCACCTCATGCCCGCCCATGCCTCGCGCCGGCCATTTTGCAGCGCAGCACAAAGCCCGCTGCCCGCCTCAACAGGCCCAAATGCCCGCAGACACGCCGTAATCGCCCGGCACAGCGCCGCCTATGGCACCAGGATCACATCCTTGGCCACCGGCAATGTCTCGGGGTAATCGCGGGTGTAGTGCAGGCCCCGGCTCTCGTGCCGCTTGAGCGCGCTGCGCACGATCAGGTCAGCGCTCTGCAACAGGTTGCGCAGCTCGATCAGGTCGGTCGAGACGCGGAAGTGGCCGTAATAGTCCTCCACCTCGTCGAACAGCAGCTTGATGCGGTGCTGCGCGCGCTCGAGCCGCTTGGTGCTGCGCACGATGCCCACATAGTTCCACATGAACCGGCGAATCTCGGTCCAGTTCTGCTTGATGATGACCTCCTCGTCGGAATCGGTCACGCGGCTTTCGTCCCACGCCTGCACGGCCGGCGGCGCGTCAAAGGCGTCCCAGTGGTCGAGAATGTCGGCCGCTGCCGCCTCGCCAAACACGAAGCATTCCAGCAGCGAGTTCGACGCCAGGCGGTTGGCACCATGCAGCCCGCTCTCGCTGCATTCGCCGGCCGCATACAGGCCCGGCAGGTCGGTGCGCCCGTTCAGGTCAGTCACCACGCCCCCGCAGGTGTAGTGCTGCGCAGGCACCACCGGGATCGGCTCCTTCGTCATGTCGATGCCCAGCCCCAGCAGCTTTTCGTAGATGTTGGGGAAATGCTCGCGCACGAAGTCGCTCGGCATGTGACTGATGTCGAGATGCACGTAATCGAGACCGAACTTCTTGATCTCGGCGTCGATGGCGCGGGCCACCACATCGCGCGGGGCCAGCTCCAGCCGCTCGTCATAGGCGGGCATGAAGCGCGTGCCGGTGCGCGGGTTGATCAGCCGCCCGCCCTCGCCGCGCACGGCCTCGGTAATCAGGAAGTTCTTGACGTCGAGGTTGTAGAGGCAGGTCGGGTGGAACTGCATCATCTCCATGTTCGAGACGCGC
>DATMUT010000228.1:0-2441 GCA_035563755.1 Novosphingobium sp. | reverse complement strand
GCCAATGATGCCCAGATCGGCGTTGAAACGCTGCTGCACCCGCTCAACGGTTTGCAGCAGCTGGCTCAGCCCTTCGAGGGCGAAGAATTCGCATTGCAGCGGCACCAGCAGCGTGTCGGCCGCCGTCAGCGCGTTAAGCGTGAGCAGGCCGAGCGACGGCGGGCAATCGATGAAGCAAATGTCGTAAGGCGATGCCGCGACCTGCGCCGCCAGCGCGTCGCGCAGGCGATCGGTACGGTTGTCGAACGAGACCAGCTCGACCTCGGCGCCCGACAGGTCGACCGTGGCAGCCACCAGATCGAGGCCGGGAATGTTGGTGTGCATGATGCACTCACTCAACCCCGCCTCGCCCAGCAGCAGGTCGTAAGAGGAATATTCGCGGGCCTGCGCAGCAATGCCCACCCCGGTCGAGGCGTTGCCCTGCGGATCGAGATCGATCAGCAGCGTGCGCCAGCCGGTTGCGGCAAAGGCCGTGGCCAGGTTGATCGCGGTGGTGGTCTTGCCGACACCGCCCTTCTGATTGGCAATGGCTACCCGGATCATCGTTTCACCTTTGGTGTTCCGTTGAGGTTGCCGACGATGATGCCGGCATCGGTATCGGTCAGCGATGGTTCCACGTGGAACATGTGCAGCCAACCCTTTTTCAGCGCAGCCAATTCTTGCGCTGCGGAACGCCCTTTGGGCAACAGCCAGATGGTGTCCTTTGTGGAAAAACGTGCGGAAAGTGACAGCAAACGGTCAAGCGGGGCAAAGGCCCGCGCCGAGATCACCGCAACGGTTTCGCTCTCCACCAGTTCGAGCCTCTGACCCACCACCTCGGCCTGGGCAAGACCAAGCCTTTCGCACACGCGAGTCAGCCATTCGATTCGCCGCGCGCGCGATTCGACCATCACCACCCGCGCGTCGGGCCGCAGCGCCGCGATGACCAGGCCGGGGAAGCCCGCCCCCGTCCCCAGGTCAAGCCAGGGCGACACTGTTCCACGTGGAACATGCGCGAGCAGCTGCGCCGAGTCGACGATATGGCGCTGCCACACCGCCTCAAGGCTCGCCGCCGAGACAAGGTTCTGCACCTTGTTCTCCTCGGCCAGCATGGCGATCAGCGCGCCCAGCCGCTCCATCACCTCGGGCGTGCCCTCGGGCCGGGCGCGCAGCCAGTCCTGCGCCGCCTCCTCGCTGTCGATCAGCGTTACCAGTTCCGTCATGCCACGCCCCTTTTCGCATGGACCAGCAACGCCGCCAGCGCCGCCGGCGTAATCCCCGGTATCCGCCCCGCCGCCGCCAGAGTGGCCGGGCGGGCCTGTGTCAATCGCTCCACCATCTCGCGCGAGAGGCCGGCGATCTGATCATAGGCAAAATCCTCGGGCAGGTTCAGCCCGTCGCTGGCGCGCAGGTCACGCAGCTCGCGGTCCTGCCGGGCCAGATAGGGCGCGTAAAACGCATCCTCCGCCACCTCCTCGATCAGCGCAGGATCGGCAGCCAATGCCTCGCCATGCCCGCGCTCGCGCAGGAGCGGGGCCAGCGCTTCGATCGCCACCCCGTCGAACCGCAGCCATTCGCGCAGCGGCAACCGCCCTGCATCGCTCTTCATCGCCAGGCCCAGAGGCGCCAGTTCGCTGGCCGAAGCGCTCTCCTCAAGCGCCGCCTGCAAGCGCGCCTTGTCCTCCTCGCGGCGGGCAAACCAGTCGGCCCGCCCTGCCCCAACGCAACCTGCCGCCATGGCCAAGGGCGTCAGCCGCGAGCTGGCATTGTTCGAACGCAGCCGCAGCCGGTACTCGGCCCGCGCGGTCAACATGCGATAAGGCTCGTTCACCCCGTGCAGGGTGAGGTCGTCGATCATCACCGCCATATAGGAATTGGCCCGATCGATTGCCGCCGGCGCCCGGCCCAGCACATGGGCGGCGGCATGCATACCCGCCACCAGCCCTTGCGCGGCGGCTTCCTCATAGCCGGTCGTGCCGTTGATCTGGCCCGCGCAATAGAGGCCCGGCATGGCGCGCAGCTCAAGGCTGGGGCGCAGGGCGCGCGGGTCGATATGGTCGTACTCAACGGCATAGCCGGGCACCGCCATCTCGACCTGCTCCAGCCCCTCCATGCTGCGCATCATCTCCAGCTGCACGTCGGCCGGCAGACTGGTCGAGACTCCGTTGGGATAGACCAGCGGCGTCTCCAGCCCTTCCGGCTCCAGGAAGATCTGATGGGAATCGCGGTCGGCAAAGCGGTGGATCTTGTCCTCGATGCTGGGGCAATAACGCGGGCCCCGCGCCCCGATCGCCCCGCTGAACAATGGCGAGCGATGAAGGTTGTCCCGGATGATCTGATGCGTGCGCGGGTTCGTCCGGGTGATCGCGCAGAACACCTGCGGGTTGGGCCGCGCCGTGCCCATGGCCGACATGCACCACGGATCGGCATCGCTGGCCTGCTCCTCCAGCCGGGCCCAATCG
>DATMUT010000227.1:0-5729 GCA_035563755.1 Novosphingobium sp. | reverse complement strand
CAACCCGCTGGGCGAGGCCGCGCGTGCCCCGCGCCACCGGGTCGACGCGCAACTGTCGGCCACGCATCACGGCTGGGGCCTGCGCGCGGGCGGCGTGTGGACCAGCGGCGGGCGCGATGGCGTTGGCAACACCGGCACGCTCGACTTTGCCGACCGCTTTGCTTTCAACTTCCGCCTGTTCTGGTTTCCCGAGCGCAATCCGGCCATTGCCCGCGCGGCCCCCTACATGCACGGCGTGCGCTTCCTGCTGGCGGTCGACAACCTGTTCGACAGCTGGCAGCGCGTGCGGGACGCGGGCGGCGCGACACCGCTGGCCTATCAGCGCTGGATCCTCGACCCGATGGGGCGCACCGTGCGCCTCTCGATCCGCAAGACGCTGGACTGAAGGAGCGCCGCAAGGCGGTTTTCTCCACCTGACGGAGTGCGCCTTGGTCAGGGCGTGCATGCATCACGAACCGGGCCATACCCGGCCCGGTTCACTGACAGGTGCAGACAATGACCGCAATCGCCCCCTATACGATCGTCATGTGCCGCCCGCGCACGCAAACCGTGTTCGACGCCGATGGCAGGGCCGATGCCGGCCTGCTCGACGCCAACATCGACATCTATTGCGACGCGATTGGCCGGGCGGCACAAGTGCATGACGCCCGCCTCATCGCCTTTCCGCAATTCGCGCTCACGGGCTACACGCCGCTGGGCGGGGCCGGGTGGCATGATGCCAGCCTGACCTTTCCGGGCCCGCAGGTCGAGCGACTGGCGCAGGCCGCCCGCGCAGCGAACGCCTATGTCGTGGTGCAGGTGTCCGAGAAGCACGATGCCTTTCCGGGGCGCTATTTCCTCTCGGCCGCGGTGCTCACGCCCGAGGGCAAGGTGGGCATGGTCTACCGCAAGAACTACGCCATGTCGCTGCGCACCAGCCCCATCGACGTGCAGGACCGCTTCGTCGAAGTGTTCGGGGCCGACGCCTTCTTCCCTGTGCTGAAAACGCCCATCGGCACCATTGGCCTGTCGATCGGCGCCGAGGTGCACTGGCCCGAACAGGTGCGCGCGCTGGCGCTCAAGGGGGCCGAGATCATCGTCAACCCCATCGCGGCCGCCCCCCTGCTCGATTACCTGCAGCGGCCCGGCGCCCTGTCGGTGCGCCCGGTGCGCGCCTTTGAAAATGTCGCCTATCTGGCCATGACCAACATTACCGGCATGGGCGGCCCCTGCCCGCAGGTGTGGGATTACAACGGCGCGCCTGTCACGCAGCCCGGCGAGGAGGACATCGAGTTCACCCCCGCAACCATCGACATCGAGGCGCTGCGGGTGGCACGCTGCGCCCCGGCGGCCAATTTCATGGCCCAGATCCAGCCGTCGATCCACGAGGCGCAAGGCAGCATTCCGGCCTGGCCGCGCATGCCGTTTGGCGATGGCCCGCCCGCCGATGCGCAGGCCCTGCTGGCCGCTGAGCGCGCCGTTTGGGAACAACTGGTGGCGCAGGGGCGCGGGGCCATGCCGGCGCCAGTGGCGGTGGGCTAGCGGTTCATCTGGCGCACGAACAGGTCGACCATGCGCCCCTCCTCCACGCCCAGCACGATATTCACGTCGCGCTCGCCCAGCCCCGGCCCCTTGCCCGCCGGCCAGGTCAGCAGCGCGCCGTAATTGGGGCCTGGCATCAGGTCGACATCCATGGCCAGCCGCACGCGCCGCGTGACCAGAGAAGCGTCCATCCAGATCGCCGCCTCCAGCTCGTCCCACAGGGGGAAGCCGGGCTGCGCGGTCTGCGCCACATAGCGCGCCACCGGCCGGCCCGAGGTGGTCGCGCGGGCAAACACCTCTTTCGTGCCGATCACGCGGCGACTGGCGTCATTGGTAACCAGCGTCAGTTCGCGCCAGGGCGAGGTGAACACGATGCGGCTCGCCTCGGGGTCCCAGAAGTGGTTGATCGACATGCGCGGCGAATAGGCCACCTGCATGCCGAACTCGTCCTGCGCCTTGTCCAGATCGGGCGAGAGCAGGTTGCCGCCCTCGGTGATCAGCTCTTTGACGCGGGACGCAAAGCCATCGTCCAGCCGCTGCGCCAGCGCCAGGTTCGAGAGCGGCCCCATGGCGATGATCGTCACCTCGCCCGGATATTTGCGCGTCATGTCGATCAGGAACTGGGCGGCATTGCGCGGGTCGGGCCGGGTGGTGGGCATCCCTTCGGGCAAGGGCGGCACCACGTTGGCGTCGTGCGGCAGGCGGCGGTTGAGCGTGTTGTACGAGGGCCAGCTTTCCATCCACGCCCCCTTGTAGGGCAGCGCGCCATAGGCGCCCTCGCGCAATTTGCTGCGCGCCTGCGTGTTGACCAGCGGATAGATCGCCCCCTGCGCCACCGGAATGTCGGTGCGCTGCACCAGTTCGAGCATCCGCAGCGTCGCGGCGGTTTCCTCGGGCGCCCAGCCGTCGCCGCTCACGATGGTGATGCCCAGCACCTCGACATCGGGGTCCTGCAACAGCATCAGTATGGGTTGCAGGCCCGGCCCCTCGAAGGCGTCCTGATCGATGATGACCTTGCGCTTTTCGTGCGGCGGCGCGGCAGCAGCCGGCTGAGCGGCCGCAACGCTCCACGCAAAGATCGCCAGACACAGGCCCCGCAACAGTTTCATCCCGCCCTCCACGCATAGGTGCGAGGCGCTTGTGAAAGGGACAGCCCGCGCGCGTCCAGCGCAATGAATCGCACGAGCCGTCGCATAAATTGGCTTACCCGGCGGCGCGCAGCCCCCCGCGCAGGCCCAGCCAGCGCGCCACCCCCGGTACATGCGGCCACACCAGCCGTTCCAGCAGCGCCAGCACCACCAGCGAGGCCGTGAACAGCGGCAGCCACACCAGCAGGAAGACCATGATCAGCCACGGCCCCACGCCCCGCAGCCGCGCGGCCTGCGGAAAGGCCGCCGGCGCGCCCAACTGGCCCACAGGGCGCCTGCGCCACCACATCACGCCGCCGCTCACCGCCAGCGTGACCAGCATGATCGCCGTCATCACGCCGATGATCTGGTTGACCACCCCCAGCAGCTGCCCCTCGTGCCAGGCCACGCCATAGGCCACCACCCGGTCGATGGGGTGGCGCGTGGCGATATCCTCGCGCGAAAGGGGCGCGCCGGTGGCGGCATCGTAATGCAGCGTCACGCGCAGGGGCCGGTTCTGCGCGTCCGATCGCACCACCCAGTCATGCGATGGCCGCCCGCTGCCCCCCTCGCCCGAAGGCATGCCGGGCGGCACCACCAGCACCGGAAAGGCCAGCCCCGCGCGCTCGGCCTGCGCCACCATGCGGTCGAGCATGGCCGGATCGGGCCGGGCGGCATCGGCGTGCATATTCGCCATGCCGGGCATGTTCGCCATCATGGCGGCGTGGTCGTGCGCGGCGTGTTCCGCCTCGCCGCCCGCAGGCCGGCCGCCAATGGTCCAGTCCTGCGGCCCCTGCGTCCAGCCCATCTCCTCGCGCACGGCCTTGAACGCGCTGCCCCATGCATCGGCCCAGGGCAGGCCGGTGAACAGCAGCACCAGCGCCAGCCCCGACACCCAGAACCCCGTGACCGCATGCAGGTCGCGCCAGAACAGCCGCCCGCCGCGTGTCAGGCGCGGCCACACTACGCCAGCGGCCCCCCGCCCGCGCGGCCACCACAGATACAGGCCCGTTACGATCAGCACGATCGCCCAGCTCGCCGCCAGTTCGACAATCCAGCTGCCCTGACGCCCCATCAGCAACTGGCCATGAATGCGCCGGTCGATGGCGATAAGCCGCGCCTCGGGCGAGAGCGCACCCAGCACGCGCCCCTGCGGGCTGACGAAAACATCGGTCATGGCCCCGCCAGGCAGCGCCACATGCACCATGGCGGCATCGCCCGCGCGCTCTGGCAGGCGGTAATAGGCCGCGCGCGCGCCGGCAAAGGCGGCCTGCACCGCCCTTACCTGCGCCGATGGCGCTACAGCGCCGGCCAGCGGCAGGTTCTGAAAGGCGCGCTCCTCCCACCGCTCGACCTGCGGCTTGAACAGGAACAGCGCCCCCGAGATCGAAAGAACAACCATGAGCGGCAGCACCAGCAGCCCGGCATAAAAATGCCAGCGCCACACCGTGCGATACAATGCCGTTGCCGAAGCGCCCGGTGCCTTTTCCTGCAAGATGCTGCCGCCTTTCATCAGATATGCGCCCGCAGGCCAAAGGTGGCCCAGAACGGCATGCCCAGCGCCGGCACCGTGCTGCCCTTTACGGTCGAGCCATTGGTGGTGGTATAGCCATAACCCTGGTCAAGATAGTGCACGTTGCCCACGTTCTGCAGCGAGGTATAGACCTCGAGCGAGCGCCACACCCGCCACGAGGCGCCAAGGTCGACGATGGTCGCGCCATCATTGCGCTGCGTATGCGAGGTGGTGTTCCAGTAAGAGGGGAAGCTCTTGACCGAGGCGGACAGTTGCAGCCGGTCGGTGGCGCGCCAGTTGGCGCTGGCGGTGGCCGTCCATTCCGGCACCTGCCCCAGCTGCTGCCCCACAGGGTCGGGGATCACGCCCGCCGAGGCCGTGGTGTAGCGCGAAGAGGTGAGATGCGCGTCGGTATAGGTAAAGCCACCCGAGAGCGAGAGCCGCCCCCGGCTCCACCCGCCCAGCACCTCGAAGCCGCGCAGCACGGCATCGCCCGCATTCACATACTGGCTGAGCGTGCCGTTGTTGATGCCGCTGATGCCCGTGCCGCAATAATTGTTGGCCGCAGCACACCCCGACTGCACCGTGGCATAATCGATGAAGTTCTTGAGCTTGTTGGCATAGACCGAGGCCGACAGCGTCAGGCCCGACAAGGCACCGCGCGCGGTGTAGTCAAAGCCCACCTCGCCGCCGGTGTTGGTTTGCGGGCGCAGCGTGGGGTTTGACGTGGTGTAGGATGACCCGCCAATGAAGGCGCGGTACATCTGGTTCATGCCGGGCGCGGCAAAGTTGCTGTAGGCCGCACCGCGCAGGGCAAAGCCGCCGCCAAGGCGCAGTTTGGCGCCGATGCGCGGGTCGAAGCGGGCATAGCTTTGCCCCGCTATGCCATTGGCAAAGGCCGAGCCGAGGTAATTGCCCGAAAGGCTGCCGTTGGTGGCCTGCCAAAAATCGCCGCGCAGGCCTAGCGTCACCTCGATGGGCAGGGTGGCGGGGGCCAGCGTTGCCTGGGCAAAAACGCCCTCGAAGGCATGGCGCGCATGGGCCAGGATATTGCCCGTGGCGCCGGCCGTGTTGAACAGGTTCAGCGGATCGTTGGCCGTAATCGAACGGCCATCGACGCCCAGCTTGATGTCGTGCAGCGCGCCCAGGCTGGCCTGATATACCAGCGAGCCGCCGATGTTGCTGTAGGTCGCATTCTCGGTTTGCGAGACATAGGGCACGCCCGCCTGCGGGTTCAGGATCGAGAAGGAGGGCGTCTGGCTGACGTTGGTGGTGTTCATCGTGCCCCCGCCAAACCAGCCGCTGAGCGAAAGGCGGCCCGTGCCCAGCCCCTTCTCGCCGCCAAAGGCGATGCGGTATGTCTCCCACCGGTTCTGCGTGCCGGCCCAGACCAGATCGCGCAGCTTCAGGCTGTGCCACATGGCCGAGACGAACAGGCTGCTGTCGGCCGAAGGCGTCGCGCGGATGCTGGCCGAGACATTGGTGTTGTTCGACGAGGTGGCGGTCATATAGGGGTTGCGATAGGCCTCGGGCGTCTTGTTATAGCCGCCCGATGTGGTGTCCGACAG
>DATMUT010000226.1:0-8325 GCA_035563755.1 Novosphingobium sp. | reverse complement strand
GAGAGATAGGGCGCGGCGCGCAAGGGGCGATAATCGACCGCTTCGGTAATGGGGTTGAGGTCGGCATAGACCAGAATGCGCGTTACGCCGGGCAGGGTGCGCGCGTCGACCGTAACGGGGAACACGTGCTGGTTCTCGGCGATGGCGGGCAGGAGGAGCCGCACGGCCGGGTCAAACACGATCGGCGCTCCGGCCAGCAGGCGCTGTGCGTGAAAAGCCCACATGGGCGATTTGAGCGGATCGGCGGGCAGGGCGCTGCGGGCGGTCTGGGCGGCGGCGGACAGGGGTAATGCCATGGTGGTGGCCGCCAGCGCCGCGAAAAACGCTCGTCCGGCGGTTCGCAAGGCGCCCGTCGCCATCAAGGAGAGATCGTTTCGCATCAGACCAATGACGGATATGAACCGGGCTACCCATCGCCTACCATTGGACCTTGGGAGAAGAGGGAGTGAAGGCCATGGCCGACCCCGTCACACGATGGCTGCGCGAATGGAATGCGCAGATGCTGAGCGCAACGCTGTGGGCCTGGTGGTTGCCGGGCCTTTGCGCCATGGCCGTTCTGGGTGGAGCGCCGCCTTTCGACGCTGCCCCTGCTTCTGCCGAACCTTTTGATGGCGAGGGCTATCGCAATGCCTCGTATCGCGCCCCGGTCGAGCGCGATCCGGCACCCGCGCAGCGCATTGCCCTGCCAGCGGCGATGGCCCTGCATCCGGGGCGCGACGCGCTGTTCCTCGACGTGCTGCCCGCGCCCGGCGCGCGGCGCGATCCGGCCACCGGCCGCTGGGCTTTGACCGAGCCGCATGACACCATAGCCGGCGCCCGCTGGTGGCCCGAGGCGGGGCGTGCCTCGCCCGATCGCGGCTTGTGGCGGGCCTTTGCCGCGCAAGTGGCCCGCTTTCGCCGGCGCCATGCCGATGCGCCGGTGGTGGTGTTCTGCCGCGCCGATTGCTGGATGAGCTGGAATGCGGCGCGGCGCCTGTCTCTGGGCGGCGCCGGCGGCGTATGGTGGCTGGCCGAGGGCATCGAGGGGTGGCACGCTGCAGGCGGGCGACTGGTGCCGGCAGTGCCTGAAAACGCAGCGGCCACACAAAACGCACCCAGGTCGGAAACCGGCCGCGCACCGTGACGTTTCAGCCCGCAAAGTTGCAAAAGGAGAGGACGATGGCCGCTTTGATCGTAAGTTACCCGGGCACCGCCGAAAACCGGTTTGATGCCGACTATTACTGCGAGACGCATATTCCGCTGGTCGAGGAATTGTGGGGGCCGCTGGGGCTGGTCGAGGCCGAGGTGTTCCTGCCCGAGGGCGGGCAGCCCTGGCGCGCGGCGGTTGTGCTACGCTTTGCCGATGCCGGGGCGATTGACGGGGCGCTGGCCTCGGCGGGCACGGCGCAGGTGATGGACGATGTCCCCCGCTTTACCGACATCGCGCCGGTCATCTATCGCGCCGCTTGAGCAAATCGGGGGCAGGTTTGGGGAGAAAGGCCCTTTGCCTGCCCTTTTGCGCGATTTTTGGCCCAAAATGCTCGGCAGCGGGTGCAATTGGTCGCAAATCCGCTCGAATTAGGTGCAAACCCCTGTGTTGCATTAGCACGCTTTCCACCATCCCGGATTGAGCATCGCAAGCGTTCGGTAAAGCGCGGCAAATTGCTCGCGCATTGGCACTTTTTAAGTGCCGGCAGGCGCACTGACGGGGGGACGCAATGGGCAAGGTGCAGGTATTGCTGGTCGACGATGACCCGCTGGCTCTTTCGCTCATCCACGGCATTCTGGCGTCGAGCAGGCTGGACGCCACATTCCTGACCGCGGGCGGCGCGGCAGAGGCAATGGCGCTGTGCGAGACGCATATGATCGATTGCGCGGTGATCGACTATGAGATGCCCGATGTGGACGGGCTGGAGCTGTCGCGCCGGTTGCGCGCGCAAATAGCGCATTTGCCGATCATACTGTGCACTGGCGCGGGCGATGAATTGCTGGCGGCCGAGGCGCTGCGCGGCGGGGTGAGCGATTATATTCCCAAGACGCGCATCTCGACCGAGGCGCTGTATCGCTCGATCACGAATGCGATCGAGCTGTCATCGCGCCAGCGCACGATCGATGACCAGCGCGCCGAGCTGGAAACCTTTGCCGTGGCGCTGGCGCATGATTTCAAGCAGCCCATCCGTCAGATCGTGACCTTTGCCGACCTGATCGCGCGCGAGACGCAGGCGCTGATGGCGGAGCGGCCCGACAAGCAGGGCGGGCGGCTGCCGCAATTGCTGCAATTCATGTCGGACGCGGCCAGCAGGCTGGACCAGCTGGTTGACGTGATGTCGCAGTATACGCTGCTGCGCGAGGCGCCCGAGGTGAGCGCGGTGAGCGTGACGGGCACCGTGTCGGCGGTGGTTGCAGGGCTCGAGACGTATATTGCCGAACGCGGGGCCTCGGTGCATGTGATGGGCGAGGGTGTGGTGCGCGCCAATCAGGCGCTGCTGGCGCAGATCCTGCAGAACCTGATCGCCAATGGCATCAAGTATAACGCCAGCCCGGCTCCGCGCATCGACATCGCCATTTACCCTGCCGGCAGCGAAATCGGCATCGAGGTGCGCGACAACGGGATCGGTATTGGCGCGGAATATCTCGACTACATATTCCAGCCGCTGGCCCGGTTGCACACGCGCCGCGAGTATGAAGGGTCGGGGTTGGGGCTGACGCTGGCGCGCAAGGCTGTGCTGGCGCAGGGCGGCACGATTTCCTGTGCCTCGCAACCGGGCGATGGCAGCACCTTTTCGGTGCGGCTGCCCGCGATGCAGGCCATGCCCGTGGCCGCCTGAGCAGGCCTGCGGTTAACGCCTAGGTTTAAATACAGCGCATTTTTGGGTTTGTATTCATCTCTCGCGCTGAAATGCCGGTGTTTTGTTTTAGCGGTTAATGCGTAATTGTGTAAAATTGCATATTTTGCTTTTAAGACGCTGTCCATTCGAGGTGTCTTAAATTTCTCGCAGTCGTCGAATCAAGGCGGCTGGTGAGTACTCGGGTGCGCTGGTTCAGGCAGATACATTGTTTCTGGCTGGTAGTTTCCGATAAAGGATATGAAGAGATGGTCAGTTTTGCCACCGTTCCTCCTCAATTGGTGCCCGGTAGCGATCCGGAAGCGCAACAACCGCGCGATTTTCCGCCTTTGGCAACCGATCGCCCGCTCGACATCCTGTTGGTCGAAGACGACGAGGCCGATGCCTTTCTGATCTGTGACGCGCTGCGCGACAATCAGCGTATCGGCAACATCGTGCGGGCGCACGACGGGGTCGAGGCGCTCGAGATGATCGAGAATGGTCTGGCGCCAGATCTGGCGATCATCGATTTGCAGATGCCGCGCCGCGATGGTTTTGGCCTGCTGCGCGATCTGGGCGAGCGGGGCAAGGTCAACTTCCCGGCGGTCATCTTCACCTCGTCGCGCGGCGGTGCCGATGCCTATCGCTGCTTCAAGCGCGGGGCGCGCATGTTCGCTTCCAAGCCCAAGCAGGCCGACCGTTTTGCCCCCTTGCTGAACGAGGTTCTGAAGGAACTGTAATGACTGCCTGCGCGCCTTTGCTGGCCGAAAGGGCCTGGCGCTGGCCGGGGTTAGCGCAATGGAGCAGGCACGCGCCATGACCGAGCAATGCTTGCCGCTAAGGGACAAGGCCGCCGCGGGAACCGATGTTTCCGAGGCGGCCGAGGGCGTGGCGGCCGCGGCTGAGCGACTGCACGAACCGCCTTCGGCCATCACGCCGCTGGGCATAGCCACCATCGATGGCAATGGCACGATTATGACCGCCAACGCCGAGCTCGAGCGGATGACCGGCCATGCGCCGGGATCGCTTGCAGGGCAAACGCTGGGGCTGGTGCTGGATGGCGGTCTGGTCGGCTTGGGCGAAGGGGTTTCGGACGGCCTGCCGCAGAGTGTGCGGGCGGGCCATGTTGAAATGACTGCCCTGCGCAGTGATGGCGCCCGCTTTCCGGTGGGGGTGGCGTTCTCGCGGCTCGAAATCAAGGGCGAGCCGGTGACGATCGTGAAGTTGCGTGACATTTCCGAGCGCCACCAGATCGTCTCAGCCTTTCGCGACAATTTCGAGGGCGCGCCTTATGGCCTGCTGCTGTGTGACAGGCAGGGCCGCATAACCCGTACCAATTCGCCGCTTGATGCGATGTTCGGCTATGCGCCGGGCGATCTGGTCGGGCAACTGGTCGAGGTGTTGCTGCCGCCGCGCTTCCGCTCGGGCCATCTGGGGATGCGCGACGCCTATCTGGCCCACCCTACGCGGCGCATGATGGGCGAGGGGCGCGACCTGACGGGATGGCGCAAGGCGGGCATGGGGGGCACCGAATTCCCGCTGGAGATCGGGCTGAGCACGGTGGTGACGCCCGAGGGGCCGATGGTGTGCGCCTGGGTGGTCGACATTACCTGGCGCAAAAGGGGCGAGTTGCGCCTGCGCGAGGCGAATGCGCAACTCGAGGAGTTCACACATGTTATCTCGCACGACCTGCGATCGCCGATCCGGGGCATCTCCAATCTGATCGATTTCATTGTCGAGGATCATGCCGAGGTTCTGCCAGCGGCAGCGATGCGCAATTTGACGCGCATGACCGATCGGATTGCCAGTGTTGAAAGGCTGATCGACGACCTGTTGGCCTATGCGCGTGCCGGGCGGCGCGGGGGGCTGCTCGAAACCATCGATCTCAACGTCATGCTGGACGAGATTTTGCAGCTCGAGGATGCCGGGCCGCAGGTGCATTTCAGCCTGGACCTGCCTGACGAGACGTTTGAGGGCGCGCGCACCGTGCTGGCCACGGTCATTCGCAATCTGGTGTCGAACGCCATTCGCCATCACGACCGCGACGAGAAACACATTGCGATCAACGCCTGCCTCGAGGGCAATTATTGCATCATCGAGGTGATCGATGATGGCCCGGGCATTCCCGAGTCCGCGCAGAAGCGTGCTTTTCGCCTGTTCCAGACGCTTTCCTCGGGGGCGTCGCGCGGTTCGGGTTTGGGGTTGGCCATCGTGCAGCGGCTGGTCGAGGGCAATGGCGGCTCTATCGCTCTGCATAGTACAGATGGGCGGCGTGGTTGCCGTTTTTGTGTGAAATGGCCTCGCTTTATGAGAAGTGATCTTGATGATTGACAGCATCGACCTTCTGGTGGTGGACGATGACGACATCACTGTCGAAATGGTGGAGCGTTTTCAGGGAAAGGCGCGCAGCAATTTTCGCGTGATTCCTGCCAGCGATGGTCGGGAGGCGCTTGATATCCTCGAAGGGCGCTCGCAAAAGCAGGTGCAGCGGCCCTTTATCGTTCTGCTGGACCTGAACATGCCGCGCATGAACGGGTTCGAGTTCCTCAAGCTGGTGCGCGAGGAGAGCGATTGGGGGGATGCGGTGGTCTTTGTGCTGTCGACCTCGGATTCCGAGCAGGACCTGCAGCAGGCCTACCGGCGCAACGTGGCTGGTTACATGATCAAGTCGGGCGGCAGTCAGAAATTTGGCCAGTTGCTTGATCTGCTGGATGACTATGCATCCTCTGTCAGGCTGCCGGAGTAGAGGTGTGCCATGCCGCATCGCATATCGCATGTCTTGCTGATTGACGATGATGATGTCGATCGCGAGTATTTCAAGCGACTGCTGATGCGCTCGGAGCTGGGCGTTGCCTGCCACGAGGCCGATTCACTGGCCAGCGCGCGCGAAATGCTGGCCCGTCATGCTTTCGACTGCGTGCTGCTCGACTATCACCTGGGGCGTGAACAGGGGCTGGATCTGCTGCCCGACATTGCCGCGCACCGCAAGCAGATCACGCCGGTCATTCTTGTCACCCTGCGCGAGCCCGAGGATGTCATCGTCGAAGCGATGCGGCGGGGCGTGGCCGACTATATTGCCAAGCCCACCATAGACGGGCCCAAGCTGCGCAGCGTTGTGCGCCGGGCGATGCAATGGGCCGCCCGCCAGCAGGCCGAAATCGACGCAGAGGAGCAGGTTCGTATCGCAACGGAAGCAGTACGGCAGGAATATGAGGAATCGCTGCGCCACGCCCTGCAGCAGGCGCAGCAGGCCAGCCAGGTCAAGACCCAGTTCGTCGCCAACATGAGCCACGAGATCCGCACGCCACTCAATGCGATCATCGGCCTGTCCCATTTGCTCGAACACACCACCCTCGACGAGAAGCAATGCGATCTGGTCGACAAGATCAAGATCGCCGGCAAGGCGCTGCTCTCGACGGTGAACAATGTGCTCGACATGTCCAAGATCGAGGATGGGCGTGTGATGCTCGATCTGGGCCGGGTCGATCCTTGCGAACTGGTGTCGAGCATTGCCAAACTGGCGCAGGTCCAGATTGGCGAGCGGCCCGTTACCTTTCACCTCGACAAGGCCGAGGACCTGCCCCGCGCGATCCGCGCCGATGGCGGGCGGTTGCTGCAGATATTGCTCAATCTGGTCACAAATGCGGTGAAGTTCACCGAGAAAGGCAGCGTAAACATGGCAGTGCGGCGGGTCGATGAGGGCGAGGGCGACCAGGCGCTGCTGCGTTTTACCGTGAGCGATACCGGCATCGGCATTGGCGCCGAGGTGATGGAGAACCTGTTCCGTCCGTTTGTGCAGGCCGATCCGTCGACCAGCCGGCGGTATGGCGGCTCGGGGCTGGGGCTCTCGATTGCGCGCGAATTGACCCAACTGATGGGCGGCCAGATTGGCGCGACCAGCGAACCGGGCGTTGGCAGCAGCTTCTGGGTCGAGATACCTTTTGACCCCATCACCGGCCTGCGCGACGGCGAGGGCACAGATGAACACGGCGCCGCGCGCGCGCCGGGCTTGCGGGGCATACGGATTCTGGTGGTCGACGACAGCCTGATCAACCTCGAGGTGGGCAAGAGCATTCTGGAACTGGAGGGCGCGCAGGTTGTCACGGCCGACAATGGCGCGCGCGCGGTCGATCTGGTGATTGCCAATCCGGGCCGCTTCGATGTGGTGCTGATGGACCTGCAGATGCCGGTGCTCGACGGTTATGAGGCGTTTCGGCAGATCGAATGGACGCTGGGCGCCGCGCGCCCGCCCATTCTGGCGCTGACGGCAGGAGCGGGGCCGGGCGAGGGGGCCGAGGCCAGCCGGATGGATGGGCTGGTGCTAAAGCCCTTCGATCTGGAAACGCTGGTCGATGCGATCGGGCAGGCCATTGCCGCGCGTGGCAAGCGACGTTCCTTGCCGACCGAGCGGGCGGCAACAGCGCCGGCCGTTCCGCTGGCGGCGGCGCCCGACATGCAGCCTGTCGCCCTTGCGCCGGCCCCTGCCTCCGGCAGTGACGGCTGGCCCGATATCGCCGGCATCGACACGCCGGCCGTGCGCGAACGGCTGGCGGGCAACGCCGAGCTGTTCCTCACCTCGCTGCGCCGCCTGCTCGAGGAATATGCAGATCTTGCTGCGATGAACGAGCCGGCTGACCTTGTCGCCCTGCAGCGCCGTTTGCACAAGCTGAAGGGCAATGCCGGCCTGCTGGGCATGACCGCCGTGCAGCAATGCGCCGAGGCGGCTGAGCGCGCCGCCCGCGCGCAGGACGGGCTGGAGGCTGGCCAGTTGGTCAAGGCGGTGGTGGGCGAGATGGAGGAGTTGCGCGAACAGGTAGCGGCCCTGCCGCGCGCGGCCTGAGCATTGGCGTGAGCGGCCAGACCCGGCCGCTCACGCCGCACCTTTCAGCTCCAGCCGCCGCCCAGCGCGCGCACCAGCGCCACGCCCGCCTGCAACCTTGCGGTGCTGACCTGCAACGCCTTGCGCCGGGCCGAGAGTTCCGAGGTCTGCGCCGTCACCACGTCGAGATAATTGGCCGCGCCCTTTTCATAGCGCGTCATCGACAGTTGCGCGGCCTGGCTGGCATTGGTTACCGCGCGGACTTCGGCGCTTTCCTCATCGCCCAGATGGTGCAGGCCCGACAGGCTGTCCTCCACCTGCTGGAATGCGGTCAGCACCGTTTCGCGGTAATTGGCGCTGGCCTCGTCCCAGCGGGCATGGGCGGTGGCGATTTGCGCGCGGCGGCGCCCGCCATCAAACAGGCTGTACGAGATGGTCGGCCCCAGCGCCCACATGGCGTTGGACGCGGCAAACAGGCCCGAGAGCACCGTGGACTGCGTGCCGCCCGTGGCGCCCAGCCCGATCTGCGGAAAGGCCGCCGCGCGCGCCTGGCCAATGTCCTGATTGGCCGCGAACATGCGCCGCTCGGCGGCGGCAACGTCGGGCCGGCGCTGCAACAGGGTCGAGGGCAGGCCCGGCTCGGCCGTTAGGGCTTTCAGTTGCGTGTCGGCATGGGCGATGGTGAAGGCCGAAGCCGGCTCG
>DATMUT010000225.1:0-4819 GCA_035563755.1 Novosphingobium sp. | reverse complement strand
CGGTCTTGTCCGGGTCGGCAATGTAGAACAGATAGCCCAGCATCTCGACCCGGTCGCGGTGGCGCCCGGTGCCCAGCAGGTCAGCCACGGCCACGCCCACATGCTGGCCCAAAAGGTCGAGCATGGCCGCCTCGATGGCGGTTTGGGCATGGATGGTGGTGCGCAGGTCAAAGGTCTGCAACCCCCGCCCGCCCGCGTCGCGCCCGGCAAAGGCGCGGCCCACCTGGGCCACCACGCGGGCGTGGGTGCCAATCGCAGCCCCCACCACCATCGCGCGCGCATCCTCCAGCGTCTGGCGGATCGCCTCGCCGCCCGGCACTTCGCCAAGGCCGGTGCGCCCCTCGCTGTCGGTCAGCACCACGATGTTGCGGGTGAAGAAAGGCGCGTGCGCCCCCGACAGGTTGAGCAGCATGGAATCATGCCCCGCCACCGGCACCACGCGCATAGTGGCAACAACAGGCGCGCGCGTCATCAGGCCGCCTCGGCCAGCGAGGCTTGCGCGGCCGCCACCAGCGCCGCCAGTTCCTCCTGCTCTGCCGCCGAAAGGTCGGTCAGCGGAGTGCGCACCGGACCGGCCGGGCGGCCCACCACATTCATTCCCGCCTTCACGATCGACACGGCATATCCCTTCCCCCCGTTGCGCAACGCGATATAGGGCAGCACGAAATCGCGCAGCATGGCGTGCACCCGCGCATGATCGCGCGCACGCACCGCCTTGTAGAAGCGCACCGCCCATTCCGGCATGAAGTTGTAGATCGCCGAGGAATAGGTCGTCACCCCCATTTCCAGATAGGCCGGCGCGAAAGTCTCGGCCGTGGGCAGGCCGCCCACATAGGTCAGCCGGTCGCCCAGCTTCGAGTAGATCCGCATCATCAGCTCGATGTCGCCCACCCCGTCCTTGTAGCCCACCAGATTGGGGTTGCGCTCGGCAAGGCCGGCCAGCGTATCCTCGTTCACGATGGCATTGTCGCGGTTGTAGACGATAACGCCAAGGCTGGTGGCCTTGCACACCGCCTCGATATGGGCGGCCAGCCCTTCCTGCTTTGCCCCCACCAGATAGGGGGGCAGCAGCAAGATGCCATCGGCGCCGGCGGCCTGCGCGCCCTGCGCGATCTCGACCGCGATGGCCGTTCCGTAGCCGCAGCCCGAGATGACCGGCACGCGCCCGCCTGTTTCCTCGACAGCGGCGCGCACCACGCGGGCCACCTCGGCAGGGGTCAGCGAAAAGAACTCACCCGTGCCGCCTGCGGCAAACAGCGCGGCCACCTCATGCTCGAGCATCCAGGCGCAGTGATCGCGATAGGCCCCCTCTTCAAAGCGCATATCGCCATCGAAATGCGTGACCGGAAACGAGAGCAACCCTGCCCCGACCGCTTTTGCCATCTCACCTGCGCCCATCATGTCTGTGTTCCACTCCGTCTCTGGCAGCAATTGGTATCGGGGCTAGTCGCTGGGGCGCCGGGGGTCCAAGTCCGTTGCGGTGTCAAACCATGCCGGATCGGCATCGCTTGGCGGCGTGGGGCGGGCGCAGCGAGCGGCATATGGCTGATCCGCCGCGCATTTCCTCGGCCACCGCCGCCAATGCGGCCTTGCGCCCCCATGCATCGGTGTCGAGACGGCATTGGTCGATGCACTCTTGGGATTGGTCATCGCCAGCCTGCCGGGCCTAGCTTGCCCCTGCTCAACAGCGCGCCGCAAGACAGCAAAAAGGCGCCACCCGGGGGGAGTACAGAGCAGCTTTTGCGGCACAGCCCGCCTCCGGTGAGACAACCCTTAAAAACAGACCATGGGGGACCAGATGGAGAGGACACACAACGCAGCCTTAACCGGCGCGACCAAGGCAGCGCGCGCCGGCCTGCGACGCGCCAGACTTCGACGTGCCAGACTGGCGGCATCGCTGTGCGCGGGCAGTATGGCAGGCGCTTTCGCCCTGCCTGCCGCCGCGCAGCAAGCATCCGCGGCGCCCGACATCGCGCCAGCCCCAACCTCGGCCCCAACTCAGGCCCCGCGCGGCCCCACCGAGGCCGAGATCATCGTGACCGGCTCGCGCATTACCGCCAGCGGGTTTACCGCGCCCACGCCCACCACTGTCGTCTCGATCGCGCAATTGCAGCAGTCGGCCCAGCCCAACCTCTATGACTCGCTGGCCCAGTTGCCCGCGCTTCAGGGCAGCGTTGGCACCGCCAACAGCCGCCAGAACGGGGGCACCAGCTTTGGCAACAACGGCGTCTCGGCGCTCAACCTGCGCGGTCTGGGGTCCATCCGCACGCTCACCCTGCTCGATGGCCAGCGGGTCGTGCCCTCCTACATCACCGGCATTGCCGATGTCAGCCAGTTCCCGCAGCTGCTCATCACCCGCGTCGATGTGGTGACGGGCGGCGCCTCGGCCTCGTGGGGGTCGGACGCTGTGGCGGGCGTGGTCAATTTCGTCACCGACAAGAAGTTCAAGGGCTTCAAGGTGAACGTGCAGGGCGGCACCTCGACCTATGGCGACGACACCAACATTCTGGCACAGGCCGCCGCCGGTTTTGCCGCAATGGACGACCGGCTGCATGTCGAGGTTGCGGGCGAATACTACAAGAACGGCGGCGTGCCCGCAGGGCTTGTTGGAGGCCAACAGCTGAACGGCCGGCCCGACGCCTTCCGCTCGGGCACGACGTCCTATGCATTGGGCGCGCAGCCGGCCGGCTCGCCGCAATATTACGCCTATCCGTATAATGCGCAGACCACCACGCTGGGCCGCGTCGGGCTGATTACCGCCGGGCCTCTGGCGGGCACCGCCTTTGGCGCCGATGGCCAGCCCTATACGTTCCAGTATGGCTCGGGCTGCGTGTCGGGCACCTGCGTTGGCGGGCAGCAGGACAATTACATCACCACCTCGACCATCGACAATCCCATCCAGCGCGTGGTCGGCTATGGCCGCATCGGCTTCGACCTCACGCCCGATATCGAGATCTACGGCACGCTGAACCTGGCCGAGGTGCGCACCGAGAACCAGCCGCTGGCCTATCCGCGCAAGCCGGGCAACCTGACGATCTCTTGCGGCAACTACTACCTGCCCAGCTCGATCAAGACCGCCTGCGCCACGGCCAACATCACCAGCTTCACCTATGGCACCGCCAACGCCAACTTCCCCGCGACCGAGGACATCAAGAGCACAAGGCGCCAGACCCGCTTTGTCCTGGGCACCGACGGGTCGTTCAACATCGGTTCGAAGAAAATCCACTTCGACGCCTATTACCAGCATGGCGTGAACAAGGCCTATGTGAACCTGTACAACATGACGCTGAACGCGCGCTACAACGCCGCGATCAACGCGGTGAGCGACGGCAATGGCGGGGTGATGTGCGCCTCGGCCACGGCGCGGGCCGAAGGGTGCATCCCTATCAACATCTTCAGCGGTACGCCGGTGTCGGGTGCGGCCTTCAACTGGCTGACGGGCGGCACCCACCCCTATCAGTACAGCACCTTCCGCGAGGACGCGGCCAGCCTGTCGTTCAACGCCACCCCGCTGCGCAACTGGGCGGGCGACATTTCGGTGGCATTTGGCGCGGAATGGCGGCGCGAAGGCTACAGCACCGTGGCCGACCCCTATGGCAACGGCATCACCAGCGACACGCCCAATTCATCCGCCTATCCGGTCGACGCGCTGCTTTCGACCAGCGGCAACAACTGGTTTGCCGGCAATTACCACAATGGCAGCGGCGCCTATTCGGTGGCCGAGGGCTTTCTCGAACTGGGCATTCCGCTGCTCAATTCCAAAACCCTGGGCAAGGTCGATCTGAACCTGGCCGGGCGCTATGCCAACTACAGCACCGCGGGCGATGCCACCACATGGAAGGCCGGCGCCACATGGGATACGCCGCTCTCGGGCCTGCGGCTGCGGGCGGTGGCCTCGCGCGATCTGCGCGCGCCCAACCTGAGCGAACTGTTCGCCGCGCCCCAAACTGCCAACCAGCCGGTCATCAATCGCGCCAATGGCAATACGGTGCAGGCGCTCATCGTGACCATCGGCAATTCCGCCCTCAAGCCCGAAATCGCCAACACGGTCGAGGTCGGCTTTGTGTATCGCCCCGAATTTGCCCGCAACTTCAGCATCTCGGTCGATTATTACGACATCCGCCTGAAACAGGCCATCTCGACGCTGACCAACCAGCAGACGATCGACCTGTGCTATAATGGCAATACCGCCTATTGCGCGAACGTGAAGCTAACCGGCACGATCGGCACCTCAGACTATCCCTATGTCATCATCCAGCCCTTCAACCTGGCCTCGCTCAACGCGCGCGGGCTGGATATCGAGGCCAGCTACCAGAAGGACCTGGGCCGCGCCGGGCGCCTGACGCTGCGCGGCCTTGCCACGCATGCCATCTCGCTGGTCAGCAATACCGGCATCGCCGGGCAGCAGATCGCCCAGTTGGCCGGCAACAACACCGACAACGGCAATGGCGTGCCCAAATGGAAGATCCTGCTCTCGCAGGCATGGGACATTGGCCGGGCCAGCCTGAACCTGACCGAGCGCATCGTGAGCGCCGGCTATATCGACCCCAACGCCATCGTCTGCCAGACCAATTGCCCGGCCTCGACGGTGCAGAACCCCACCTACAACTTCAACTCGGTGCCCGGCGCCACCTATCTCGACATTGGCGGCAGCTTCAGGTTCCGCAACAATGTGCAGGCCTATTTCAAGGTCGACAATGTGTTCAACACCCTGCCCCCGCCCTTTGGCGGAACGGTGCTGTACGACCCCATCGGGCGCATGTTCCGTATTGGCATGCGCATGTCGATGTAACTGGCGCGGCCTGAGGCAGGGAGCTGG
>DATMUT010000224.1:0-4245 GCA_035563755.1 Novosphingobium sp. | reverse complement strand
GGGCGTTGCGGGGCGATGCTGGGCAGGGCGCACCGAATGGCCCGCGCAACCCGACAGGGCCAGCGCCACCAAAGCCAGCAGCGACAGATTGCGGCCCGGCGTCAGGCGGCGAAGAAAGGCAGTTTGCGTCATGCGCGGGTCATCCTCGTCGGAAAAGGGGGCCTCAGGGCTTTGCCGGAGCAGCAGAGGGGGCCGGAGCAGCAGAAGGGGCCGGAGCGGCATCGGCGCCCGCACCTGCGCCGGCGCCGCCGCCGGCAGCAATGTCTTCGACCGCATCAAAGCCCAGCAGGCCGGCCATCTGGCGGCTGCGGGCGCGCAGCGAATCGGGGGTGTCCTTGTCTTTCGAGATGGCGCCAAACAGCTGGGCGGCCATCTCCTTGTGGCCCTGCTTCAGATAGGCGGCGGCCAGAAGCTCGCCCGCGCTGCCGAACCAGGGGTTGCCGGGCGCGGCCAGCGGCTTGAGACGAGCCACCACATCCTCGGGCTTCATCGCATCAAAACGCAGCGCCACCTCGCGCACGTTGGCCAGATCGCGATAGGGCTTGGGGGCGCTGTCGTCGGCGGCCACGGCGGCATAGAGCTTGGCCGCATCATCGGTCTTTTTCGCCTGAGCGGCGATGCCGGCCTGCATCAGCTGGGCCACGGCCTTGGCGCCCTTGCCGCCATCGGCCGCAACGCCGGCCAGCGTCAGGTCGGCCGCCTTGGGGTTCAGCGCCTCGATCTGGTCGGTCGCGATGGTCAGCTGCTCGGAATTGCGCTCGGTCTGCTCGGCGCGGTGGCTGTTCCACCACAGGCCGCCGCCCAGCGCCGCCAGCCCCACCACGATCGCCGCGCCCACCGGCTTGCCCCAGCGGCGCAGCGCGGCCATCATCTGGTCCTCGCGCAACGCATCGTCGACCTCGCGCATGAAGACATCGGCCTGCGCGGCATTACGCTCGGCCAGCTGCTCGGCTCGGGTTTGGGGACGGGTGGGACGCAGGGCCAAGGACAATTCCTGTTAAAACGATGAGGCCGGCAAATTCCGGCGTGCCGGGCTGTTTAGCGGATAGGCCGGGGTTTTCAACGAATATGGTGTACGCGCTGAACAGGGGCCAAACGCAGCCTATGGAAACGTGTCGCGCCCCATGGCCGAGGCATAGGTGGCGCGATAGGCCGTAACCATCGCCGCCTCGTCATAGTCGGTGCAGGCGCGGGCGCGATTGGCCGCCCCCACAGCGGCGCGCAGGGCCGCATCACCCGCCAGCCGGGCAATCGCATCGGCCAGTGCGCCATCGCTGCCCGCAGGCGCCACGAAAGGCAGGTTTTCGCCGGCCAGCATGGCGCGCACATCGCCCACATCGGGCGCTGCCACCGCCAGCCCTGCCGCCATCGCCTCGACCACCGAGATCGGGAACTGCTCGCTATGAGAGGACAGGGCGAACAGGTCGAACAGGCCGATCACCTTGGATGGATCGGCGACAAAGCCGGGCAAATGCACCCGGTGCCCCACGCCCAGCCGCAGCGCCTCGTCGCGGATGGCGTCGCGTTCCGGCCCCTCGCCCAGAATGACCAGCTGCCATTCCTCGGGCAGCGGCGCGAAGGCGCGCACCAGCGCAGGCAAGTTCTTGACCGCGCGCAGGCCGGCAATCGTGCCCAGCCAGTACTCGCCCTCGCGCTTGATGATGCGGGGCAGCGCGTCGGGGCGCGGCTTGCGCGCATAAGCGGCGGTGCGGATGCCGTTGGCAATGCGCACCACCCGCCCGCGCGGCTGCTTCCACGCCGACAGGGCAATGCCCTCGAGCCGCTGCGAGGGCACCACCAGCGCGCTGGCCCGCCCCAGCGCCAGCCGGCGATACCAGTTGCGCGCAGACTTGAGCTTTAGCGCCTCGTCCTGGTTGAACCCGTCCTCGTGGTGGACCAGCGGCGGCAGCCCCAGGGCCTGGGCAAACAGCGTATGGGCCATCACCGCATCCATCGCGCCGAAATTATAGGTGCAGACAAGGTCGTGCCCCTGCATCGCCTCGGCCAGCAGTTTCAGGCGGCCGGGCGTGGGCTTGCCCTGCAGCGAGGGGAAATCACCCGGCCCCTCGATGGTAATGCCCGGATTGATGCGCTTGATCGCCCCCATCGCCCCCGGCACGGCCGAGACGATGCGATGCGCAACCCCCAGCCCGAAGGCGTTGATCAGTTGCACACAGCGCAATTCCTTGCCGCCCGGATCGAAGCTCGAATGCAGGTGCAGCACCCGCAGTTTCTGCAATGCCATTGTG
Source organism: Novosphingobium sp. (assembly GCA_035563755.1). Taxonomy (GTDB): domain Bacteria; phylum Pseudomonadota; class Alphaproteobacteria; order Sphingomonadales; family Sphingomonadaceae; genus Novosphingobium. The sequence goes on along the minus strand of DATMUT010000224.1, from coordinate 1,996 downwards.
CGCGCCGCTTCAGCCGATTCGCGCCAGCAGGCGCTCGATCGCCTCGGCCGCCTCTGGCTCGTCGAGCGTGGGGGCATGGCCCACGCGGGGCACCGTCACGGCCTCGGCATCGGGCAGGCGGCGCGCCATTTCGTCCAGCGTCGCCACCGAGAGCAGATCCGACAGCTCACCGCGCAGCAGCAGCACCGGCCGCCCGCCCAGCGCCTCAAGCCCCGGCCACAGGTCAACGCCCGCCTCGCCGCCAGGCTGCTCGAAAGGCTCGGCAATCTTCATGTCGTAGTCGTAGACGATGCGGCCATTGCCACCCAGCGTCATCACCCTTTTGGCCATCGCCAGCCAGTCGGCCATGTCATAGTCGGGATAGGAGGTCGCCTGATCCTCGGACAGGGCGCGGGCGGCGTGCATCCAGGTCGGGAAGCTGCGGCCCTGCCCCACATATTCGCGGATACGCCCCAGCCCCTCGGCCTCAATCACCGGGCCGATGTCGTTCAGCACCGCGCCGGCAATGCGTTTCGCATCGATCATGGCCAGCACCATCGTCATCAGCCCGCCCAGCGAGGTGCCCACCGCCACGAAACGATCGACCCCGATCTGTTCGAGCAGCGCGTTCACATCGGCCACATACTGGATGGGCGTGTAGGTGGCCGAATTTTTCGAATAGGCCGAATCGCCCCGTCCGCGCATGTCGGGGCAGATTACCCGCCAGCGCGTCGCCAGCCTGTCGGCCAGCCCGGCAAAGTCGCGCGCATTGCGAGTCAGCCCCGGCAAGCACAGCACAGGCGGCAAAGCGCTGCCCTGCGGCCCCGGATAATCGCGGTAATGCAGCCTCAGCCCGTCGGGGCTGTCCCAGAACTTGTCGATAAATGTGCTCATTGCCGGCAGGCAATCCCGTCTTGGTCGAATGGATCAAACGGGCAGCTTGCGCCACGCCCGGCTTGGGGGCACTTATCGCGCCATGCGCCCCGATCCGCAAGATGCCCCCTACACCCCCGATCCGCAGATCCTTTCGCTGGCCCCGTGGCTGGGCGATCCGGTGATGGCGGCGGATTTCCCCTCCACCACGCTGCGCTGGCGCAACGACCGGCACGCGGCTACCATCGGCCTTGGCGCATTGAGCGATGCACAGTGGACCAGCCATTTCGGCCGGTTTGCGCCGCTTTCAGACAATCTGCCACAGCCGCTGGCGCTGCGTTATCACGGCCACCAGTTCCGCGTGTACAACCCCGAACTGGGCGATGGCCGCGGCTTCCTGTTTGCCCAGATGCGCGATGGCGCCGGGCGCCTGCTCGATCTGGGCACCAAGGGGTCGGGCCAGACGCCGTGGTCGCGGCAGGGCGACGGGCGGCTGACGCTGAAAGGCGCTTGCCGCGAGATTCTGGCCACCGAAATGCTCGAGGCGCTGGGCGCCAATACCTCCAAGACCTTCAGCGTGATCGAAACCGGCGAGGCGCTGATGCGCGGCGACGAGCCAAGCCCCACCCGCTCGGCGGTGCTGGTGCGCCTGAGCCATGGCCATATCCGTATCGGCACGTTCCAGCGCCTGCTGGTACTCGAAGAGAACGCGCATATGGCCGATCTGGTCGACTATGCCCTGCGCCTCTATCCCGGCCCGCCGCCGCCTGCCGATGCCCCCGGCCGCGACGAACCGGCCGTCATCCTGCTGCACCAGGTGGTCGAGCGTCTGGCCGACATGGCCGCCTCCTATGTGGCGGCAGGCTTCGTGCACGGCGTGCTCAACACCGACAACATGAACATCTCGGGCGAGAGCTTCGACTATGGCCCGTGGCGCTGGCTGCCGCGCTGGGACTCAGGGTTTACCGCCGCCTATTTCGACCACGCCGGCCTGTACGCCTTTGGCCGGCAGGCCGAGGCGATCCGCTGGAACTGCGGGCAACTGGCTGTCGCCCTGCGCGCCCTGGCCAGCGCGCCGCCGCTCATCGCCGCGCTCGAGCGCTTTGACGGCCTGTACCAGCACCATCTGGCGCGGCGCGTGCTG
>DATMUT010000223.1:0-4045 GCA_035563755.1 Novosphingobium sp. | reverse complement strand
CAATATTACATGGGCGGCGCCAATGGCTTCCGCGAGACGATCGCGCTGCCCTCGACCATTGCCGGCCAGCAGGTGGGCATCGTGGGCGCCACGCAAACCACCATCGGCTCGACCGCCTATGTGGCGCGGCGCGGGGCGATCAGCACGGGCACCGGCACGGTCATGCTCTCGGCCGACCCGGCCACGGGCAAGGATTTTGCCGGCACGCACAACAAGACGCTGCTGGTGAACCTGCGCGGCGACATCAGGCTGAACGACAAGATCCACCTGCAGACCTGGAGCGGCTACACCAACTTCAAGGGCACGCAGCGCCAGGACGCCGACTTTAACGGCTATGCGCTCAGCCCAATCACCTTCAACGGCAAGACGGTGATGGCCGAGGTGCCCACCGCCGGCACCGCCACCGGCATGTTCATCTTTGATGCGGCCACGAAAACGCAGCAGGTCAGCCAGGAAATCCGCATCGGCGACCAGACCAGCCACGGCCTGCGCTGGTCGGTGGGCGGCCTGTTCTGGTACGAGGATGTGAAGCAGAAGCTGGGCAGCATCTCGAATGCGGGTCTGGTTGATTCCAGCGGCAATCCGGTCAACGTCTATGCCGATATTGCCGCGCTGGGCGGCTATGGCCCGGCGCAGGATCAGGGCCGCACGACCTATCACTATTCGGTCTATGGCATGGCCGAGTACGACATCACCGACAAGCTGAGCGTGGAGGCCGAGGGCCGCTGGGCGCGCGAGAGCTATGACTACCTGTTCGCCAAGTCGATCGCCATTTCGACCACGGCGGTGAACGGGGTCTATCCTTTCACCACCACCGGCACGGCGTTCAGCGCCAGCGTTGGCACCAGCTATTTCGCGCCCCGCGCCTCGATCAACTACAAGGCCACGCGCGACCTCATGTTCTACGCCTCGTATGGGCGCGGCGTGAAGCCGGGCGGCATGTCGCAGGTGCAGACCATCAACCCGGCTGACGCGGCCTATGGCACCGAAAAGCTCGACAGCTACGAGATCGGCTTCAAGTCGGCCTGGTTCAACCGCAAGCTGACGTTCAACGCCTCGCTGTTCCGGATGGACTACAAGAACAAGCAGGAATCGACGCTGGTGCCGGTGCCCTTCTCGGTCAACCCGCAGGGCAATGTCAGCCTGATCCAGAACGTGGGCGGCGCGCGCGTTGACGGCGCCGAGGTCGAGGTGGCAGCGGCGCTGGCCCGCGGGCTGACGGTGACGGCCGGCTACACCTATCTGGACGCCTATTACACCAATTACGACCTGCCCACGACCAGCCCGATCACCATCGCGCTGGCTGGCGGCTGCACGATCAAGACGGTGGGCAATCTGAAGGGCTGCTATGTCAACCTGAACGGCAACCGTCTCGAAGGCGCCGCGCGCCACTCGCTGGTGGGCAGCATCAACTACCGCTACCCGCTGGGCAACGACCTGAAGCTGCTGTGGGAGACGGACGTGCAGTACCGCAGCCGCCGCTTCCTCGATAATACCAACGCCTATTGGTACAAGGCCTATGCCAATGTCGACATGCGGATCGGTGTCGAGAATGGCCGCTATCAGCTGATCGCCTATGTGACCAACCTGTTCGACAACCGCACGGTGCAGTCGGGCCAGACATCGGGCGACACGCAGGCGCTGCCCAGCGGCGGCCTGTCGCTCACCGCCTTTGCCGCCGACAAGCGCCAGTTCGGCCTGCGCGGGCAGTTCAAGTTCTGAGCGCATAATCACGCCGGCTGGGCGGGCCGGCTATCGAGGGCCGCGTCGGATGCTTCCGGCGCGGCCTTTTTGCGTTCTGGCGCGGATGGCGTGCGATCAATATATTCGATCTGCGATCAATCCATATGGAATCAGCATGGGCGTCCTCGCTCTGGCCTATGCCCCAACGCAGCAATAACCCCCGCAAGACATCCGGAGACACAAGCAATGGTCCACAAACCGTCCCAGCCCGGCATCCGCGAAGCCATGCCCCTGCTGTGCGACAACGAGGGCGTGTGGGAAGGCTGGTATCGCTATTACGACGCCAAGACCGGCGCGCTGACCGACCAGCACCGCTCGCGCCTGTTCTGCCGCCTGATCGGCGAGGAAGGCCGCGAGGAATATCACCAGACCAACCACTATTTCTGGGACGATGGCCGCGTGGATGTGCGCGACTTCCCGGCTTGGTACGAAAACGGTCGCATCTGGTGGGACAACGAGCTGATCAAGGGCTGGGCCGCCGCCATGCAGCCTGACGACTACAACCGCTCGACCTGCCTGAACTGGACCCGCCACAACGAGCCGGACATCTATCTGTACGAGATGATCCAGGTGAACGAGGACCGCACCAAGCGCGCCCGCACCTGGCAGTGGTTCCGCAATGGCGAATGCTATCAGCGCACGCTGATCGACGAGCGCCTCGTCACGCGCGACTGGAAGAACTTTGTCGACACCGGCGCGCCCAAGGACTGATCGCAGGCCATTTGCGCGCATGTGGTTTCCAGGCGGCCTGTAACAGGGCCACCTGGCCGCCCGCCGGAGAGGGGCCGGCGGGCGGTTTCCACGCGGGCGCAGTTGCGCTAATCGCTGTGTCTTGATGCTAACGCCGCCGGGGGTGGCAATCAGGGCAGGCAAAGGGCAGTCGTGGATCTTCTCAAACTTGAACGCATGGTTGCCATTTACGAGGCGGGCAGCTTCCGCCAGGCGGCCAAGGAACTGGGCATATCGCAGCCGGCGCTGACCTGGAGCATCCAGCAGCTCGAGGAATCGCTCAACGCCCGCCTGTTCGAGCGCGGGCCGCGCGGCATTCGCCCCACCGACCTGTGCGAGCGGCTGGTGCGCCGCGCCCGCCTCATCTTCCGCGAGCAGGAACGCATGATGGGCGAGGTCGAGGCCAATGGCGCGAACCAGACCATCAATCTTGGCGTGCATTCCATACTGCTCACGGCCGAATTTGCGCATTGCGTGGCGCGGTTTTCGGAAAAATGGCCCGCTGTCACCCTGCGCGTGCGCGAGGGTTTTTCCTCTGACCTGATCGAGCGGTTGCTGCGCGGCGAGATGGACTTCATCGCCTGCGCCCTGCCCGAGGGGGCCGAGGAGCAGGGTGCGATGCTGCTCGAGCCGCTGACCGAGCTGGGGTATTCGGTGGTGGCCCGCGCCGACCACCCGGTGTTTGCCGACATCGCGCAGGGGCGGCCTTTGGGCGAATACAACTGGGTCGATTTTGATACCGCGGTACTGGGCACCTTTCCGGGCAATGCCGACATCGTCTCGGTGCTCGAGAGGGCGGGGCATTCGGCCAGCCGGCAAAGCGTGCGCACCGCCTCGATGGCGCTCATCCGCCTGCTGACGATGGAGGGCGGCTATATCGGCCTCATCGCCGACGAGGCGGTGAGCGGCGAGCTGGCCTCGGGCCTGCTGCGCCGCCTGCCCGACACGCAGGTCAACGCCTCGCGCTTCGGCTTCATCGGCCTGAAGGAAGATTTCGAGACCAGCGCGGTGCGCGAATTGAAAGCGATCCTGCGCGGCGCGATCGCCCCCGATGCCGCAACTGAGGCGGCTGCCTCGACAGGCGGATAGGAGCGGATCGTTCATCGCCGCCGCCGCTGCCGGGCGGCATTCCTGCGCGCGTCCCATCGCAAGCAGGAGAGCATATGAGCGATTTCACCGGCCGCACCGCCATCGTTACCGGCGCTGCATCGGGCATAGGTGCTGCCACCGCCCGCCTGCTGCGCGAACGCGGGGCGCTGGTGCGCGGGCTCGACCTCAACGGCAATGGCGATGACATCACCGCGCTTGACGTGGCCGACATGGCCGCCGTGACCGATGCCATCGACACCATCGCCGCGCGCGACGGGCTGGATATTCTGGTCAATTGCGCGGGCACGGGGCGGCTGCACACCATTTACGATGTCACCTTGCAGGACTGGCAGGCGGTGCTCGACGTGAACCTGGGCGGCACCTTTGCGGCCTGCCGGGCGGCATCGGCGCATATGGTGCGGGCCGGGCGCGGGGCGATCATCAACATCGGCTCGACCTTCGGCCTGCTCGCGCGCGAGAACGG
>DATMUT010000222.1:0-5469 GCA_035563755.1 Novosphingobium sp. | reverse complement strand
TCGCCAATCTGGAAACGCAGGGCACAGCCTGCCGCCACCATCAGCCCGGCAAAGGCGGCGGCGGCCTTTTGCTGCCAGGCCATCGCGGCGGTATTGGCCGGCGAGAGCAGGGTCGAGGGCGGGCTCCAGCCGGTGAGGGCGATCGTGCCGTCGCTGGCCTTCTGCTGCCAGCCATTGGGGCAATATTGCGCCAGCACCTCGTAAGACAGCGAGGCGATGGGCGAGAGGCCCGCCGCCACGCACTGCGCGAAAAACGCCGCATGCCATGCCGATGCCGGCGCGCACAGCACCGCCCCGTCGGCCGCCACCTGAAACGCCGCGCCATTGGCCACCAGCCGCGGAAAGTGGCTCATGCCCACATAGTGCAGCACGCTGCCGCGATAGCCCAGCTGGCGGATGGTGCGGATCAGCCGCGCGGGCGTCTGGTTATAGCAATCGTCATAGGCCGTCGCCATGGCGGCCCCGTGCGGCGGCACGAACACATTGCCGATCTCGATCATCGCCCGGTCGCCGGTGCAGGCCACGCCCGTCATCTCGACCCAGCCATCGACCGGCGTTGCCAGCGCCGTTGTCGAGCCGGCCACATAGCCGGGCGCGGCCAGCGAGATGAACATGCGGTCGATATCGGCCGCGTACAGGGCGTCCGAAGCATCCCACCCGCCCCCGATGCTGGAAAAGGGCAGGGTGATCTGCGCATCGGTGTTGCTGCCGCTGGCATAGTTCCACAGGCGCACATACCAGCTGCGCGCCGCGCCCGTGGCATCGCGCCCCTCGATGGTGAGCGTTGGCCCATTCACCGCGTCGAGGGCCAGCACCCCGCTCGATTTCCAGTGAAACGAGAGGGTGGTGCGCGTGTAGTCACGGTCGGTCGTATAGGCCAGCAGCGGATGGTCGAGCGTGTCGGCGCTGTCCCAGATGATGCCCGCCAGATCGCCCAGCGTCAGGAACGAGGCATCGATGCGCAGGGCATCGGGCGCGGTGGTGGTGGCGGATGCCATCATCGGGCGCGGGAAATCGACGGTCCAGAAACGCGGGTCAAAGCGCTGGATCCAGTCGGTTTCCTGGCCCGATGCGGCAGAGGCAAGCCAGAAAGCCATGGGTCTGATCCCGATCTGAAAAGGGTTAGGACTGGTTGAGCGCGCGGCGGATGGCCGCGGCAATCTGGCGGGTCGAGCGCTGCATCGACTGGGCCGTGTCGCCGCCGGCGGGCGAGGCGACGTTGATCGCCACCTGCACGCTCTGGTTGCGGCTGGCCAACTGGCTGTTGCTGGCAACCGATCCGGCCGATGTCGGCACGAACACCTCGGGTCCGTTTTCGCCCACCACATAGGCCGTGCCGGGCGAAACGGCGCCGCCCGTGGCCCGGCCCGGCAGCCCCAGCGTGCGCGCGCCATCGGCCAGCGCGCGGGCGTGACCACGCAGGTCGGCCAGCAGGCGGGCGATCTCGCCCTCGGGCGTGGCATCGTAAGGGTCAGTCATCGGTCACGCTCCCTCAGAAGGTCGAATTCGGCACGGGTCAGGGGGCCGGGGGCGGGCGCTGGGCCGTCCGGGGCAAGGCCGTCGCTGTGCAGGCAGGCGGCCAGTTCCTCGGGCGTTGCGGCCCAGAATTCGGCCGGGCGCCAGCCCAGTTGTCTTGCCGCCAGCCCCATCAGCGCGCGGGCATGGGCGCCAAACAGGGCTGGCTCGCCGGCCTGGCCGCTCATGCCGCCCCCTTCAGTATCTGCGCCAGCAGCGCGCGCAGCGGCACCGCCGCGGCATTCAGGCCCATCGCCATAACCGCGGCCCCCACATCCTCGCGGGTCAACTCATCGCGCGCCTCAAGGCAGTGCCAGAACAGCGCCGCCATGTCCGACAGGCTCATGGCGCCCGCCCCTGCCCGCTCGACCAGAGCGAACAGGGGGCCAAGCTCCTCCTCGGCCGCGACAAGCGCGGCAAAGCTGGGGCGTAAACGGCGCAGGCGCCCGGCAATGTTCAGCCCGGCCTCGCCGCGCCATGGGTTGGGCGCTGTCACGCCGGCACCACCGCGCCCGAGCTTTCCAGCGTCAGCGTGTAGCTGCGCTCATTGTTGTAATCGCCCGAATATTCCAGCTTCTGGACCAGGAAATTGCCCTGCACCTTGCTGCCATCCTCGAAGCTGAGCTGGCAGGCGCACAGCGTGCCCGACAGGGCCAGCGCCATGACGCGGCTTTCGGCGGCCGAGCCCATGAAGACCCCTGCCGCGCTGACCGACACCGACCGCGCGCCTGCCCCCGAGAGCAGGTCGCGCCAGCCGGCGCTGTCCTTGGTGGTGATGGTCACGGCCTGGCCGGCAATGGTCATCTGGGTGGTGCGCAGGCCCGCCACCGTGTTGAACACAGGCGGGCTGGCGCCATCGGAAATCTTGAGCAGGAAGGCGGCGCCGGACTGGGCGGGCATGGCTTGTCTCCTGAAAAGGGGTCAGGCAAGCAGCACGCGGAAACGGTATTCCACGGTGATCTTGCGGGTGGTCTCGCTGGTCTGGGCGGCGCTGGCGCGCAGGAAATGGATGCCGATGACCGCCATGCCGACCTGCGCGCGCGGCAGGGCCACAATGCGTGCCTGAATGGCGCTCACCAGGCTGGCGGCGGTATCGGGCGTGTCGGCCCGGCAATGCAGGTCAAGGGCAATGCGGGTCTCGTATCCGGTCTCGGTCTTGGTGCTCCAGTCGGCGGTGCTGCTGCTGGCAATGGCCAGCCAGGGCAGGCTGCTGCGCGAGGGGGCCTCCTCGGTCACGGCGTTAAGGCCCGCGGCCAGCACCGGATCGGCGGCCAGCCAGGCGATCAGCGCGGCGCGCAATTGCGAATCCATGTATGCCTCCGTCTCTAGACCAGCCGCACCCGCCGCCACGGGCGCCACAGCGCCGTGACCGATGCGGGCGGCAAGGCGTCGGCGCCGGCGCCTTCGCGGGTGCGGTGCTGGTGGGCGGCCAGGCGCATCACCCCGTGGCGCATGCCCACAGGCAGGCTGTCCCAGTCGGGGGCGAGGCCTGCGGTAAAGGTGACGACCGCGCTGGCGTGGTTGCCCGGATCGATTACGCGCAGGCCGCAGGCGCCCTCGGCGTTGATGCGCGCATCATAGGCGGCCGGGTCGAGCGTATCGCTGGTGCCATCGGCGCGCAGCAGCGCAACCGAAACGATCGAGCGCACCGGCCGGCTGGCCAGTTCGTGCCAGCCCGGCTGCAGGGGCGGGGCGCGCCAGTCGGCGGGGTAATTGCGGCTCTGCCACTCGTCGGGCGGGGGCAGGCGGCGCCAGTCGGTGGGCAGCGGCAGGCTTTCGCGCAGCGTGCAGGCAATGGGCACAAGCCCTGTGTAATCGGTGCAGACATCGAGCGCGGTGGCCAGCAGATCGGTCAGCGGCGCATCATCGAAGCTGGTGGTGATGCCCAGCCATTCCTTCAGTTCGGCCAGGGCCGAGGGCGGCAGGACCGCCGGCGTGACGATTTCCCGCATCATGGGCGGTCTCCCGTTGTAATTGCATGTTCGGCAAAGGACGCGCGCCCGCCGCCGGGGGGCGGCTGGCGCGCGCAGGTGCCCGGCGGCGGCAAGGAAAGCCGCCGGGGGAGGGACCAGTCAGGGCCGGATCAGGATCAGACGGTGCCGATCTTCATCAGCTTGATCGCGTCGCTGTCGAGCACCTGGCCGCCGATGCGGCGCGTGGCGTAGAAGTTGACGAAGGGCTTGTTGCTGTAGGGATCGCGCAGGATGCGCGTGCCCATGCGCTCGGTGATGATGTAGCCGTTCTGGAAGTTGCCGAAGGCAATGGGGATGTTGCCGGCAGCAGCGCTGGGCATGTCGGCCGCCTCGACCACCGGATAGCCCAGCAGGCGATCGGGTTCGCCATCGACGAGGCTCGCCTGCCACAGGAAGGCGCCGTCGCCATCCTTGAGCTTGCGCACCACCGCCAGCGTCGAGGAGTTCATCACCCAGGTGGCGCCCTGGCGATGGCCGGGATTGAGCGACATGACCATGTCGATCAGATGCACGTCGGGCGTGGCGTCAAAGCCGTTGGCATCGCCCGAGGGGGTGTACTGCAGCGTGCCGAAGGGGCGGCTGGCGTCGGGCGCGGCGCTGGTGGGCGAGGCCAGGAAGCCGAGCGGCTGGTTGCTGCCCGTGCCCGAGATGAAGGCGGCCCCTTCGGCGCGGGCGAATTCACGGGCGATCTCGCTGGCCAGCCAGCTTTCCAGGTCGAAGGCGGCATCGTCGAGCATCAGTTGGCTGGCCGACGGGTTGGCATACAGCTCGCCGTGGGGCGGGATGATCTCGGCGAACTGGGGCGAGCTGGTGCCCGGCCGCGAGGCGCTCTCGCTCACCCAGCCCGACACGGTGCCGCCCAGCGAGATCAGCTTGCGATAGTCCGAGGTGCTGGTCTGCACGACCTGCGAGATGCCGCGGATCGGGCTGATGGCCACCAGCTTCTCGGCGATCTTCTGGTCCAGTTCCATCGGCACGGCAAAACCGCCGTCGGCCGCCGAGGCGATGGTCATCGACTTGAGTTCAGCCTCGCGGCCGGCGCGCAGGTAGTTGTCGACAAAACCCTTCAGCTCGACGCTGCCCGCGTTCATGCCGGCACCGCCCAGCATGGGGCGCACGGCGTTGCGCGCATCGATGCGCGCCGCGCGCTCGAGCCGCGATTTCACCTCGGCAATATCGCTGCGCAGCAGGCCCAGCGCCGTGTCGGTCGCCTCCTGCCGGGCAACGATGTCGAACGAGCCGTCGAGCGAGGTGCCCAGAGCTTCACCGTTGTTTTCGATATCCATGGGGCTTTTACCTTTCACACAAAAAAGCCGCCCACCGGGCGGCCGCACGAGAAGAGGAAGTGAGGAAGCAGGCGCGTCAGGCGATCATGTGCACGCGCGCCTCGTGCTGCATGGGGTGCGTGACCAGGCTGACCTCGAACAGGTCGATGTCGGTCAGGTCGCGCCCGTTCTGGTCGCGCAGGAACCCGCGCGCCCTGTAGCCAAACGAGAGGCCCGTGACCGACCCGGCGCGCAGGGCCGCTGCCGCGCCCCCTTGCGGGTTGTCGATCGAGGCGATCACGCGCAGCCCCTTGCCGTCCTCGCTGGCATGTTCGATCCAACCGATGCGCTGGTCGGGGTTGTGTTGCCAGTACAGGGGCAGGGGGCCACGCCGGGTGGCCCCGCGCTCGCTCAGCGTGCGGGCAAAGGCGCCGGGGCGAATGGTGTCGCGCCCCGCGTCACGCTTGTCGAACAGGGCGGCGTAACCGGCAAAGCGCATGGGGTCGGCGGGGCGCTTGGGGGCGGCGGCGTTTTCGGCAGGGGCGCTCATTTCAGCCACTCCATCGTGCCGGTGCGCACCGCAATGCCCACCAGCAACAGCGCCAGAATGCCGCGCATCGCCCACTCCACCACCGCGCGCCACATGCTCTCCTTGGCGTCGCGCCAGGCGCGCAGCAGCTCGCGCAGTTCGGTAATGTCCTCGGGCGCGCTGTCAT
>DATMUT010000221.1:0-2604 GCA_035563755.1 Novosphingobium sp. | reverse complement strand
TGCCCCTCGCATCCATCCCCACCCTGCCCTCAGGCAAACGGCTTGATCACCACCATCACCACGATAACCGCCGCGGCAAGGCCGGGCACCTCGTTCAGCATGCGCAATTGCTTGCCGCTCAGCCGCGCCCCGCCCCGTGCCAGAGTGCCCGCATAGCGCGCCAGCCACAGGTGATAGACCGTCAGCCCCAGCACAGCCGCCAGCTTCGTGTGGAACCAGCCGTAGTGGAACGCGCCAATGGCATGCGCCAGCGCCAGCCCCAGCACCCAGACCATCACCAGCGATGGCCACATGATGATTTTCAGCAGCTTGGCCTCGCGGTCAACCCAGCGCGCCTCCTCTGCCGAGCCGGGTTCGCTTTCCTGGTGATAGACGAAATAGCGCGGCAGCATGAACAGCCCCGCCATCCAGAAAATCACGAAAATGATGTGCCCGGCCTTGAGCCACAGGTAAGTCATCGAGATGATCCAGTCCATGCAGCCAATATAATCAACCGCGCCAGTTTCGCACCACCTTCAGCAACGCTTCGACGTGTTCCAGGGGCGTGTGCTGGCCAATTCCGTGGCCCAGGTTGAACACATGCGGCCGATCGGCAAAGGCGTCGAGCACGGCGCGGGCCTGTACCTCCAGCTCCTGTCCGCCCGCCAGCAGCAGCAGCGGGTCAAGGTTGCCCTGCACCGGCATTCCGGCGGGCAGTTCGCGCGCGGCCCACAGCGGGTCGATGGTCTCATCGATGCCCACAGCGTCCACGCCCGTCTCGCGGGCATAGGCGGCCAGCTTCTCGCCCGCGCCCTTGGGGAAACCTATGATCGGCACATCGGGGTGGCGCGCCTTGACCGCCGAAACGATGGCCGCATTGGGCGCGATCACCCAGCGCTCGAATTCGGCCGGGGCCAGGCTGCCGGCCCAGCTGTCGAACAGCTGCACCGCCTCGGCGCCCGCCTCGATCTGGCCGCACAGGTAATCAATCGTGACCGCAACGATCGCATCGATGATCGCCTGAAACGCGGCCCGGTCGCGATAGGCATAGGCGCGGGTGTCGTGCTGGTCGCGGCTGCCCTCGCCGTTCACCATGTAGGTGGCGATGGTCCAGGGGCTGCCCGCAAAGCCCAGCATGGTCTTCTCAGGGGCAAGAGCGGCCCGCACCAGCCTCACGGTCTCATAGATGGGCAAGAGGCGCTCAGGAGCCTCCTGAAGGCCATTTAGAGCATGATCGACCAGCCGGGGCGAAAGGTGCGGCCCCTCGCCCGCCAGGAACTGCAGGTCCTGCCCCATCGCGTAAGGCACGATCAGGATGTCGGAAAACAGGATCGCCCCGTCGAAGTCGAACCGGCGCAGCGGTTGCAGCGTGATCTCGGCGGCGGCCTGCGCGTCGTACACCAGCGCCAGGAACCCGCCCTTCTCCGCTCGCAGCGCGCGATACTCGGGCAGGTAACGGCCGGCCTGTCGCATGAGCCACACGGGGCGCTGGGCAAGGTTTTCACCGCGCAGGGTCGAGAGCAAAGGGCCGGGCATCGGGCGATCCAATCCTAATCTAATAAGAGTCTTTAAAAGGATTCTGTAAGTTTATGGCGTGTGGATAACGGGCATTACCGGCCCTTGCCCGATTTATGCCGGGCTGAACAGGGGATTACGCCGCCCCGACTCATGGGTCTTTCGGGTCAAGATTCACTTTTGCCCCTTATCCCCAGCCTGTGGACAGGAATCGCAGCCTGTCCACAACAGGCCCAAGAGAGTCCCCATAGTGTGGGTAGAAATCCACCGCCGCTTTGTCCCCGGCGTTGTCAGCAGGCTTCTACCGTGGTTTATCAGCCATTGTTTCCACAGGCGGCAAAACCAAGGCGCACCTTTCCCACATGACCCGGCTTCACCTGCATCTGCTGTCCGATTCCACCGGCGAAACGCTTGAAATGATAGCAAAAGCGGCGTTGGCCCAATTCGAGGGGGCCGATGTCATCCGCCATTTCTGGCCGATGGTGCGCTCTCAGGCGCATCTCGACCGGATCATGCAGGACATTGCCGCCAACCCCGGCCTGGTGCTCTTCACCATGGTCAGCCACGACATCCGCAAGACGCTCGAGGAGCGCTGCCGGGCGTTGGGCCTGCCGGCGGTGCCGGCCATAGACGCTGTGACCGACGCGCTGGAAAATGTACTGGGGCAAGAGGCCAAGGGCCGCCCCGGGCGCCAGCATACGCTCGATTCCGCCTATTTCGCGCGGGTCGATGCCATTCACTACACCATTGCCCACGACGATGGCGTGGCCTGGGAGGACTGGGAGGAGGCTGACATTGTGCTGGCCGGCGTGTCGCGCACGTCGAAAACGCCCACCAGCATCTATCTGGCCAATCGCGGCTACAAGGTCGCCAATATCCCCATCGTGGTCGAAAGCCCGCCGCCGGGCGAACTGTTCGGCCTGCGCTCGCCGCTGGTGGTGGGGCTGACGACGGCGCCCGAAAGGCTCATTCAGGTGCGCCGCAACCGATTGCTGTCGCTCAATCAGTCGCCCGAAACGCCCTATGTCGATGCTGACCGCGTCTCGCGCGAGGTGCAATATGCCCGCCGCATGTTTGCCGACAATGGCTGGCCGGTCATCGATGTGACCC
>DATMUT010000220.1:0-3722 GCA_035563755.1 Novosphingobium sp. | reverse complement strand
CCAAGCAGGAGCGGGCGATCTCGATCCGGGGGCTGACGCCGGGCATGGCGTTCCAGCTGGCCGAATGCTGCCACCCGGTGCCGGGCGACCGCATCGTGGGCCTGCGGGTGCCCGGCGTTGGCGTCGAGGTGCACTCGATTGCCTGCGAGGCTCTGGCCAATGGCACCGACCACGACTGGCTCGACCTGTCGTGGGGCGAGCGCACCACTGGCGCGATCGGGCGGGTGGCTTGCGTGCTGTACAACCGCCCCGGCACGCTGGCCGAGGTGACGGGCATTTTTGCGCATAACATGGCCAATATTGTCCATCTGGAAATGACCCAGCGCGATGATCTGTTTGGCACCTACGAGGTCGATCTGGAGGTGCGCGACCTGGCGCATCTCACGCGCATCGTCTCGTCGCTGCGGGCCAGCGAGGCGGTGGCGCAGGCCGATCGGCTGTAGGCTGGGGGCGCGACGCGGATTTATGTGGGATAGTTAGGTGTTTATTCTTGGTTTTCTCGTACCTTATCCCTTATGAACAAGGGGTATCGTGACGTGCGCCGACGGGCTGGGCCGCTCACCGTCGCGATGCAAGGGGGAAAATCATGTCCGACATTGCCGATGGGCTTGTTCCCGCGCTGCGGTATTGCGTCGATCTGGCGCGGCTGATGCTGGCGGAAAACGGCTCTTTCATGCCCTTTGGCGCGGTCATCGCGGCCGATGGGGCGGTGAATGCCGTGGCCGGATGGGATGGCGAGGAGCACCCTCGCGCGGCCGAGCTGCTCGAGATGCTGGCCGACGAGTTTCGCGACGATGCCGATGACGGCATGATACTGGGCGCGGCCCTGGCGGTCGATGTGAACATGCCGCCCGCGCTGGATTCGGCCTGGCCCGATGGCATTCGCGTCAGGGTCGAGGAGGCTGGCTATGCCCGGCTGGTGTATGTGCCCTACCGTATCGGGAGCAAGGGCTGGATCAGGCGGCGGCGCCATGTCTGGCTGGGCAAGCCGGTTATCGTGCCGACCGAGCCTGAAATATTCCCGCCCGCTCGCTGAGCGCGGTTGCTCTCAGCACTGCGCCTCGTAGGCGGCCACCACCTCGGCCAGCACCGATAGCGCCAGCACCGATGGCGTGCGCGCCGCCGGGATGAGGCCGATGGGACTGTGCAGCCGCCGCAGCGCCGCTTCGCCCAGCCCTTGCTGCGCAATGTGGGTCAGCCGGCTGGCGCGGGTGCGCGCGCCGCCCTGCGCCCCCACATAAAAGGCCTGCGAGCGCAGTGCCCAGGGAATGAGCGTGCGCTCCCATTCGTGATCGTGAAACAGCACGGCCACCGCGGTTTGCGCGTCGGGCTGCCAGCCTGCCGGCAGGCGTGGCGGCTGGCCCAGCGACAGGGTGAAATCGCCCGCCTCGCCCTGTGGCACGCCCGAGAGCACGTCGATCCCGGTGCCGGCGGCCATGCGCGCGAGTGTGGCCAGCTCTGGCCCGCTGCCCAGAGCCAACAGCCGCAGGCGCGGCAAATAACGGCGCTTGAAGCCTGCTGCCGCAATGTCGAGCGCAGCCGGTTGCCGGGCCGCCAGCTGGGCCTGAACCGCTTGCAGCGCAGCCTGATCGGGGGCCGGCTCCAGCGCCACTTCAATGCCCGAGCCGCAAGGCAGGCGGATGTCGAGGAAGGGCGAGCCTTGCCCATAGCGCAGCACCCGCGCCGGCCCGCCGGCCATCGCCTCGGCCACCAGCGCGCTTTCGAGGCAGCCATCGGCCAGGCTGCCGCGCGTGGTGCCATCGGGCAGCACCGCCAGCTGCGCCCCCAGCCGCCGCGACCACGAGCCATCGATGCGCACAACCGTGCACAAGGCGCCCCCATGCGCGGCGCAGGCCGCCAGCGCCGCGTGATCGTCGTCGGGCGGCAGGTCGGGCGCCATGGGGGACGGGCTGTGAAGCATGGCGGCCTGTTTGGGCCAAGCCACCGCGCTTCGCAAGACAGGCGCCGGGGGGCTCACCGCTTGATGAATAGAGCGCCAAAGGCTGGAAGGTGGGTAGCGCTGGCGCCATTCACGGCCATCAGCACATCGCCCGCGCCGGCGGCATGGGCGTGAGGCTGCGCGCCCAGATTGAAGGCGCAGTGGATGACCTCGTCGCCGAGCACGCGATCGAACGAGAGCACGCTGGCGCGGGTGTGGACCGCTACCATGGCCCCCAGACGCAGCGCGGGCTGCGCCCGGCGCAGGGCCAGCACCGCGGCGGTATGGCTCAGCTGGCTGGCCGGGTTTGCCGCTTGCCCCGCCACCGCGCGCGCCACATTCGCGGGCGAGAGCGGCAGCCAGGGCTCGCCCGTGGTAAAGCCGGCCTGGGGCAAAGCCGAGTCCCAAGGGATGGGCGTGCGCACCCCATCGCGTGACAGGGTGAGGGGCCAGTTGGCGATCGCCTCGGGGTCCTGCAGCAGGTGGAAGGGGATGTCGTCCTGCTCCAGCCCCAGTTCCTGCCCCTGATAAAGGAACACATTGCCGCGCAGCGCCGCCAGCAGGGCAATGCTCATGCGGGCAAAGGCGGGGCGGTCGGCCTCTGCTGCCCAGCGCGAGATGTGGCGCGGGGCGTCGTGGTTTTCAAACGCCCAGCTGGGCCAGCCTTCATGCAGGGCAGGCCCCGCGGCATCGTGCGACCATTGGCCCAGCGTGTGCTTGACCAGCGGCGGGGTCAGCTCCCTGGCATACAGGAACTCAAAGGAATAGGCCGAGGAGAGATGCGTCTCGCCCGCCGTATAGGCCTTCATCAGCGGCACGACATCGGGCCCGCCTACCTCGGCCACGGTGAAGATCGCGCCGTAATCATCGCAGGTGGTGCGGATGCGCTCGATGAACTGCACGACGCCGGGGTGGTTCTGGCTGTGGATCTTGCGCTGATAGTCGAAGGGGCGGGTGCGGGGGGCATCGTCGGTGGCGGGCGGGTTGTCGGTAAAGGCCGGGTCGAACATCGCGTGGTTGAGCGCATCGAGCCGGAACCCGTCGACCCCGCGATCGAGCCAGAAGCGCAGCGCGTCGAGCAGCGCGTCCTGCACTTCGACGTTGTGCACGTTGAGCTGGGGCTGCTCCTTGAGGAACTGGTGGTAGTAATACTGGCAGCGGCGCGCGTCCCACGTCCAGGCCGGGCCGCCAAACACCGACTGCCAGTTGTTGGGCGGGGTGCCATCGGGGTTGGGGTCTTTCCAGACAAACCAGTCTGCCTGCGCATTGTCGGCGTCGGCGCGGCTCTGGGTGAACCAGGGGTGTTTGTCGCTGGTATGGGCAAAGACCATGTCGATGGTTACCTTCAGCCCCAGCGCGTGCGCGCGGGCCACCAGCGCGTCGAAATCGTCCAGCGTGCCGAACACCGGGTCAACGTCGCAGTAATCGGCCACGTCATAGCCGAAATCGGCCATGGGGCTGGTGAAGAAGGGGCTGATCCAGATCGCATCCACCCCAAGCCCCGCCACATGGTCGAGCCGGGCGGTGATGCCGGCCAGATCGCCCACGCCATCGCCATTGCTGTCGGCAAAGCTGCGCGGATAGATCTGGTAGATCGTGGCGCCGCGCCACCATTGGCTGGCGCTGCAATCCGGGGCAGAGGCGTTGGTTTGTGCATCAGCCATGTGTCGATCCTGTGCAGGATGAAAGAGGCGGCAGCTTAGGGTCATGCTGCAGAAGCGCAAAGGGAAAGGCTGCGCCCCGCGCCCATACGGCATACGTATGATGTGGCAGGAGAGCGGCC
>DATMUT010000219.1:0-3040 GCA_035563755.1 Novosphingobium sp. | reverse complement strand
CCGCGCCCAGCTCGCTCGCCTCCTCGACAATGGCGCGCAGCGAAACCAGGTCCGCCCCGGTTGCCGCCTCCTGCGCCATCAGCCGGGCCAGCATGTCCTCGCGCTTCATTCGGGCAGCTCCTGCATGGCCGCCCCGCTTTCGGGCAGGCCCAGCAGGGCGCGCTTTTCGGCCACGCTCAGGAAGCTGGCGGCATTCACCTGCGTCCACAGCGCCTGCCGGTCCTCGGCCAGCGCCGGCACCCGGTCGAGGTCGATGGCCAGGCGCGCATCGGGGAACCACGTCGCCAGCCCCTCGGCCAGCGCCGCGAAGATCTTGGACGACAGCGGCAGCAGCGTGAGGCGCCACAGCGCGCGGTTGGCCTCGCGGTAGTTGGAATAGGTCGAATCGCCCGGCAGCCCCAGCAGCATGGGCGGCACGCCAAAGGCCAGCGCAATGTCGCGCGCGGCCGCCGCCTTCAGGCTGGCAAAATCCATGTCGGCCGGGCTCATCGACAGCGACTGCCATTTCAGCCCCCCTTCGAGCAGCATCGGCCGCCCGGCATTGGCATTGCCGGCAAAGGCGCGGCTCAGCTCCTCGCGCAGGCGGTCGAACTGTTCAGGGCTCAGCCCCTCGCCATTGCCCGGATCATACACCAGCGCGCCCGAGGGCCGCGCGGCGTTTTCCAGCAGCGCCCGGTTCCAGTTGGCCGCGGCATTGTGAATGGCGATCGCCTGGTCGGCGGCATTCAGGCACCCCGCGCCATAATGGTCATCGCCCGGGTGGTATCCGCGAATGTGGATCACATTGGGCGAGGCATCGCGGTCGAGCAGCGGAATGGTGATCGTCTGCTGTCCGACCTTGTAGGCGATCGCCTGCGGCCAGCCATCGACGCCATTCACAATGCTCACCCGGTCGGGGCGCAGCGCGAACAGTTCGAAAGGCGTGCCGGTGGCATCCTTCAGGATCTGCACATAGGCGTTGCCGTGCAGCAGCAACTGGCTGGCCAGCGTTTCGAGCAGGGCCTGGCCCGCGCTGGTGGCCGAAACCAATGCGGCCAGCGCCGGGTCGCCAGCCGCCAGCGGCGCCCCTGCAATGCCATCGGCCACCAGCCGCACCGCCCGGTGCGCCACAGGGTTGTCCAGATAGGCCCGGCGCACCGCCGCGCCATAGTCAAAGGGCGCGCGGGTTTGCCCCTGCCCGCCATCGGCAAACATCCAGGGCGAGGTATAGGATCGGGCCAGCGGCACGCGCGGCCCCTTGGCCTTGAAGGCCGAGGTGAGGGAATCGAGGAAAGTCATCGCAAGCGCCTCCCGTTTGGCGGGGCAGAGAGAAAAGCGTTACAGATCGTGCACGCGCGGGCTGAACCTTGGCCCCAGCATCAGTTCGGTCAGCGCCCAGACGGCGGCATCGGCCCGGTCGGGCGAGCGGCCCGGCCCCTCGTAGGCGCCGCCCGGCATCAGCCCGCACAGCTGGTCCTCAAGGGCTGCCAGCACGCCCACATGGCGCACCCGCCCGGCCTCATACAGGGCCGAGACAGGCTCGGCCCGGGCAGCCTTGCCAACGCGGGCATGCACCAGCCGGATGGGCAGGGCTACGTCGGCCGCGCGCAGCACGCTTTCCACCATCGCGCCGCCCTGATTGGCCTCGGCCACGATGCGGTCGGCGTGGTGGCGCGCGGCCGCATCGGCCACGGCCCGCGCCCAGCGCTCGGGGCTGGGGCGGGCCAGCGAATGGTCGGCCACCACGCGGGCAATGCCATCCTGCCCCAGCGCCGCCACAATAATGCCGCAGGCATCGCCATGCGCCGAGGCGGGTGGATCAACACCGATCACCATGCGCGCGGGCGCGGGCGGCGGCCCGGTTTCGCGGCAGCTCTCGATCAGCGCGCGGCTCCACAGCGCGCCCTCGCGGTCGGCCAGCAGCTCGCCGTCCAGCTCCTGCCGCGCCAGCGCCGAGCGGCCCAGCACGCGCCGCATGTCGCGCAGGAACCGCGCGGGCAAGTTGGCGGCATTGGCCTCGCTGCGCCCTTTGGTCACCACCAGCGCCTCGCCGGCCAGCAATTGTGCCAACAGCGCGACCTGGCGCGGCGTGGTGGTGGCCACCACGCGCGGGCCCTCGCCCAGCCGTAGGCCCAGTTGCAGGTTGCTCCAGGCATCGATGGCGCGCTGGCCGGCGTGATCCCATTTGGCGATCTCGTCGCACCAGGCGTGGCTGTGTTGCGGCCCGCGCAGGCTGTCCGGCTCGGCGGCGGAATACAGCATTGCCTGCGCCCCGTTCGGCCAGCTGATGCGCCGCAGCGAAGGCTCGAACACCGGCCGGCGCCAGGGCGGCGAGCAGGCCATGATGCCGCTCTCGCCCTCGACCATCACCGCGCGCACCTCGGCCAGCGAGGCGCCCACCAGCGCGATGCGCGCCTGTGGGTCGGCGCTGGCAACGGCCCGCACCCATTCAGCGCCCGTGCGCGTCTTGCCAAAACCGCGCCCGGCCATCACCAGCCACAGCCGCCAGTCGCCGGGCGGCGGCAGCTGTTCGGCCCGCGCCCACAATTGCCAGTGATGGGCCAGTTCGGCCTGTTCGGCCGGGCTCAGCTGGCGCAGCGCCTCGCGCCGGCGCGCGGCGGGCTGCGCCAGCAGCCAGTCCAGCAGGGCGTTATTGGTCATCGTTGCTGCCCTCTTCCGGTTGCGCGGCCCCGTTGCGCGCTGCCAGCGAGCGCTGGCGCATCCGCTCCAGCTTGGCGTCGATCGAGGCCAGGATTGCCTCGGCGTCGCAGTCGTCGCGGGCGGCCTTTTCGCGCGCCACCGTTTCGCGGTGCGCGGCCAGCAGGCGCAGCGCGGTGGCGTTGTCGAAGGCGCGCGCCCCCCGCTTTGCGCCAGCGGCCGGCTTCACCTCGCCGCTGCGCAGGCGGTGCAGCAGGTCCATTTCCAGATTGTCGTAGCCCTCGCACAGGGCCGCGCGCCACGCCCGGGCAAAGGCCGGATCGATGCGCCGGGTTTCATAGACCAGCGCGTTCGAAACGCCGGCGTGGCGGGCTGCCGCGCTCACATTCGATGTGGCGCCCAG
>DATMUT010000218.1:0-9782 GCA_035563755.1 Novosphingobium sp. | reverse complement strand
CAGCACCTCGTCGGCAGCGGCAGTATAGCCGCGCGTCACGGTTACGTTCTGGCTGTCGCCGGCAAAGGGCGGCGCGTCATACTGGAAGCCATAGACCGAGATGAACTCGTGCTGCCAGCGCATGCCGCCAATGGCCTTGAGACCGCCCACGATATTGTAATCGAGCTGGCCGAAGAAGGCGTACTGGTCCTGCCGCAAATGCGCCAGGCTCTGCCCCGACGAGCCAACGGTATTCGCCGCAGGACACGCCGCGCCAATCGCCAGCCCGGCCGATGCCGGCGCGTTGCAGGTGACGATGCGGCGGGTAAAGCCACGGTCGATGGTAAGGTCGGAATAGAACACGCCCGCCACGTAGTTCAGCCGCCCCTTGTGCGCGTTCGAGGCGCGCAGTTCCTGCGTGAAATTGTCGAGCTGCCAGGCGCCGCCATTCACGTCATACTGCGCATAATAGGGCGCCGACGTGCCGCCCGTATAGATGGGCGTGGCGGTGTTGATGCCATCGACATCCTGATTATTGTACAGGTTGAACTTCTGATAGGCCGTGATCGAGGTGAGCGACACAGGCCCAAGATCGTATTTGGCCTCGAGCGAATAGACCTGCTGGGTGGTGGCCGTTACCGTGTCGAGGTTGGAATTGACCTGCGTGTTTGTCCCGCTGGCCACCACCGGCGAGAGCAGCGTTGCCAGATTGGGATTGTCGGCGCGAATGAACACCGACTGGCAGCACTGCGAGTTTGTGTGCCCATAGCTGGCCGAGGCCAGCAGATTGACCGGGCCAAGGTCGAATTCCAGCTTGCCATGCACGCCCCAGCTTTCCGACCCGTTGGTCTTGTGCTGCAGTGTGGTGTTGTAGATGTAGCCATCGTCCTTGCTGTAGAAGCCGGTGAGGCGCAGGCGCACGCGGTCGCTCAGCGGGCCAGAGACGGTGCCGTTCACGTGATACTCGCCCATCTCGGCAATGCTGGCCGAAACCTTGCCGGTCAGTTCGCGGGTGGGCCGGGCCGTCACGATGTTGATGGCGCCGCCCGTGGCGTTCTTGCCAAACAGCGTGCCTTGCGGGCCGCGCAGCACTTCAACGCGCTCGATGTCGGCCAGATCGGTAAAGCCCTGCGCCGCGCGCGCCATGACCACCCCGTCCATCACCACCGACACCGAGGATTCATTGCCAACGCCGAACACCGCGGTGCCGATGCCGCGAATGCGGAAGCTGGAATTGCCCGGATTGGTGCCCTGCGTATAGGTGAGCGAAGGCGAGATCTGGCCCAGATTGGTGGTGTCGGTGATGTTGCGGTTGGCCAGCGCCTGCCCGCTGAGCGCGGTGACAGCGAGGGGCACATCCTGCAGGCGCTCGGCCCGCTTTTGCGCGGTGACCACAATGTCGCCCGCCGCCGGGGTGTCGATAGCCGCAGGCGCTGCTGCCCCGCCCTGCTGGGCCGGGCCATTCTGCGCCAGCGCCGGTTGCGCGATGGCCGAAAGGGCAATCCCGGTCATCAGCATCGCAGTGAAACGATTGAACATGCATTCTCCCCCTGATCGGCAAGGGCGGGCATGCAACAGGGGGCGGCCGGAACGGCCGACGATCTTATCCTCTCCCCTGTTGGCAGATTGCGCCCGCCATCGCGCTTTTGCTGTTGCGCGACGAATCAACGTCAGCGCTGACGTAGTGGTTATGCGCCTACGTCAGCGCTGTCAAACACGTTTTGCGCGCTGCATTCACGGCGCTTCTCCCCTGCGCATCGCCATGCCTCGTAGACAGCGCCATATGGCCTGCGGTATCGCGCAGGCATGACCGCAAAACGCCCCACCCTCGATGATGTCGCCAGGCTGGTTGGCGTGTCGGGCAAAACGGTCGCCCGCGTCATCAACGGCGAGGCCGGCGTTGGCGATGCCACCCGCGCCCGCGTCATGCAGGTCGTCGAGCAGGTGGGCTATCAGGCCAATGTCTCGGCCCGGGCGCTGGCCAGTTCGCGCAGCTACCGCATCGGCATCCTCTCCTCGGCGATCACGCGCTTTTTCATGTCGCAAATCTATCGCGGCGTGTCGGACGTATGCATCGCGCGCGGCTACCAGATGGTCATCCGCGAACTCGATGGCAGCACCGGCGAGGAACTGGCCGAGTTCGAGCGCCAGTTGCGCGCCGATCCGCTCGATGGCCTGTTCGTCACAGCCCCGCTCAGCGACAATCTCGCCCTGCTCGACATGCTCGACAGGCTGCGCATTCGCTATGTCCGCCACTGCCCGCTTGGCCAAGTCGACCGGTCAGACGCGGTGTTTGCCGATGATGTCGCCGGGGCGAGCGCGCTGGCCCGGCACTTGTGGGAGCTGGGCCACCGCCGCTTCGGCATCATCCGCGGCCCCCGCGACCATCTGGCGGGCCGCCTGCGCCACAGCGCCTTTCGCGATCAGGTGCTGGCGCTGGGCGCCGATCCGGCCCAGGTCCTCTCTGTCGATTGGGAAAGGCCCGCTGCTGGCACAATGGCCGGCTTTAACGAAACCGCCCGCCTGCTCGAGGGGCCGATGCGCCCCACGGCCATCGCCACCTTCAACGACGAACTGGCCGCTGGCGCCTTGGCGCAGGGCCATCAGATGGGCCTGTGCCTGCCGCGCGATCTGGCGGTGGTGGGCTATGGCAACGCCGATTTTGCCAGCCTTACCTGGCCGCCGCTGACCACCGTGCGCCAGCCCAACCGCGAGATGGCGGTGTGCGCCGTGGAATGGCTGGCCAGCGCCCCTTCGGCCGAAAAGCGACAGTCGAGCTTTCCTATAGAGGTGGTGTATCGCGCCAGTTGCGGCCGGCTGCTGGCACACGGCTGACACACGACCGACCGGTGCCGAGCAGGCGCTGATTACCAGTGCGGGACGTTGAAATTGCCAGCCCCGCCCGCGCGGTTCAGGGCGGCCTGCACATCGGCGCGTGCCATTATCCGCACCACCCCCGCCATAAAAGGGTCTTGCGGAGAGGTGGCCGGCGCAGGCGCATAGTGGCTGACCATCAGCCTGGCTCCGGCAATCTCTGCCGGACGCCCCATTGACTGGATCAGCCGCGACGCCACCTCATCGTCAGCATGTGTGCACAAAAGCGCGGTGTTGAGCATGCCCGGCAGCATGTCCGCGTGCTCGCGCAGCCATGCCACATCCGCATCAGCCGCCTCGCGCTGCCCGCTGGCATAGCTGGCACAGCCGTGCAATGCGCGCAGATTGGCTATTTGGAACATCCCCCAGCCCGCCGGGTTCTGCCCCAGCGGGGCCAGCGTTGCCAGCGCTTGGGCCGGATGGCCAAATTGCGACTGCACGCTTGCGACATCGAGCAACTGCGGTGTCCGCCGCCCCAATGGCCCATCGGTGACGAGAGCTGAGCGCAACGAGGCCGAGGCCTGATCATAATGGCCCTGAATGGCGTGGGCGTTCGCACGCACCCTCCACCAATTTATGTCATCGCTCAGCGCGGGATTATGGACCGTCAGCGGACCATCGGGCCTGACAGGTTCGAGCACGGCGATCGCAGAGGCAGCGTCGTCGAGGTAGAGGTAAGCGCGCGCCAGCTGAACCGAGAGCGGCAGGTGGCCGGGGTGGGCGTCCAACCTTTTGCGCAGGCCTGCAATCTGCCGCTCGACCGCCGCGCGGGCGTCCAAATGCGTTGGCGCAATGCCCCTCAGCCGAGGATCGAGCGAGGCGCGCATCAGGAGCCGCGCATCGGTTATCGCGGCAAAGGTTCGGGCCGCGCCGGCAGTGTCGCCACGCGCGCTTTGCAGCACTGCGTAGTCGTAGCGAAAAAAGTCGATTTTGGCGCCATTCAGCTCGGGCTTGTAGGCCGGTGTGGCCAGCACCGCCAGCATTCGCTCGTGCAGCGTGCCTTGCGGCAGCAGCCCCGGCGAGGAGAAGATCGCTTCGATCCAGCTTTCATTCACTTCATCCATGGCCTGCGGGTCGCGCCGGACAAGCGCCTCCATTTGCTCGATCAGGGCGCGGAACTTGCCCCTGCGCGCCAGTTCGCCAAGCGTCGCGATAGCAGCATATCGGCCACAATCGCCAATGGACCACCAGCTAAAGCGCAGCAGCCCCTCGTGGAGGGTCACACAATTGCGCTGGCCGACATACATTCGGTGATAGTCAGCCCAATCAAGCTTAAATTCACCCGGAGTAAAAGTTGATCCGACCGCACCGGCAGGGCCAGAAAACACCACGTAAGGCGCTGCTCCCTTGCCGTGGGTTTCGTACAATCTGGCAACCTTGCCCTCGAGCACGACGGGCGGCCGAGAATTACCCTGCCCGTTGAGCAGGAGAACCATTGGCTGGAATACGAAAATACCCGCGAATGTGAGAATGGCGGCACATTCAAAGGGGTTGCACACCTTTCCCGGCTCAAATTCAGCCCCGGTAAAATGACTGTGCCAGCCTACCGGCCGCCAGTGGGCAAGCAGGCCTACTGCGACAAAGGCCACAGTTGCCGCCGCCCCAACGGTAAACGGCCAAAATGGCGGGTAACGATCTGATACCCCTAGCAAAAGGACCATGCCAACCGCCATGGCCGGCATCATAAACACCGAAAGCCACTGCTGCGGCATCGCAGGTGCATCGCACAGCGCCCACCCCAGCAGCGCCATGCAGGCAGCCAGGGAAAAGCCGATCAATACCCCGTCAGGCGGATGATCGCCGGCCACTGCGCCCATTGCGGCGATGACCGCAAAGGTCAGCAACACCCCCAAAACGGGGAAGCGCAGAGCTTTCAACCTGTCCATGTGCTGCGCAGCCCCGTTTCCACCCGCCCTTTCAGGATGTTGGGCACGATCGCGGCTGTCCTGCAAGGGCCAATCCCGCCATTGCCGCGCCAACGAACGATCAATTTTTATATCCGGGTATATTGACTCAATATGCCGAAACATACACCTTGGCGAAATGACAGCAGATGCCCCACCCCACCCACTCGCCACGCCCTGCACCGCCTTCATGGGCGCCCGGAAAATCGCCTCGGGCGATCTGGCCGATGTGGCCCTGGCCGTGAATGCCCAGATAACAGGCGCGCAGGACGCCATCCTGATTTTCGAGGATGCCACCGCCGCGCAAATCGACATCGACCTGCGCGGCACGACCGCGCAGATCATTTCGCGATTGGCCGCCTATCAGGGTGCCACGCCCGAGGCGCGCAAGCGTGGCCGCCCGAAACTGGGGGTGGTTGCACGCGAAGTCACCCTTTTGCCGCGCCATTGGGACTGGCTGGCGCAGCAGCCCGGCGGCGCCTCGCAGGCTTTGCGGCGGCTGGTCGATCAGGCCCGCAAGGCCGACAAGGGGCGCACCGCCACCCGCCTTGCCCATGAGCGGGCCTATCGCTTCATGTCTGCGCTGGCAGGCGACTACCCCGATTTCGAAGCGGCAAGCCGCGCGCTTTTTGCCGATGACCTGGCCGGAATGAGCGCCGCGACAAGCGCCTGGCCGTCGGATGTGCGCGATCACCTGCTATACCTGGCCCACCCCGCCGACGAGGAGTGAAGCCCCCTTACCCATCGGCGTGGCTGGGCATGGCGCCATGCGCGCCAGCCTTCAGACCATCAGGCCGCGCAGGAAGTTCAGCACCGCCGCGCCGCCGTTTTCCTCGACCTTGCGGTCGAACATCAGGATCGAGCACCACTCGCCAATGGGCGGACCAACCATCTCGACCGTGCCGGCGGCAACGGCATTGCGCATGTGGAGCAGCAACAACGGGCTGACGCCGCGCCCGGCCTGCACCCATTCCGACAGCGTGGTGGCAAACTGCGACCGCCCGACAATGTTGCGCGGCACGATGCCCTTGGCCGCCATGCCGTCCATCAGGTATTTTTCCAGCTCGGATTCGAAGCGCGGCAGGACAAAGGGCATATCGCTCAGCGTCACCTGCCCCTCGCGCAGTTCGCGCGCCAAACGCGGATGCGCAAAAAGGTAGCATGGGTAGCGGCCATGCACCTCGATGTGCAGCGGCGCGCTGACGGGCGGTACGCGGCCGCGATACATGCCGATATGCGCCTCGCCGGTCTCGAGCGCGCGCAGCATGTCCTGCGTTGAATCCTGCACCAGACATTCCAGGTCGACCTGCGGATGGCGATCGAGAAAATCCTGCAAGGCCGGGCGCAGAGTGTGCTCGAACATGAAATGCCGCACCGACAGCTTCAGGCTGATCTGGGGCGTTTCGCCAGCCGGCGGGGCGCTTGGGAAACTGCGGCGTACATCGAGCGTGGCCCGCGCCTGATCAAGAAAGGCCGATCCAACCGCGGTCAGGCTGGGCGTGCCCCCGCGCCGCCGATCGAACAGCTTGCAGCCCAGTTCCTGCTCGAGCCGGATGATCTGGCTGCTTATGGCCGGTTGGCTGACCCCAAGACGCTCCGAAGTCTTGCGAAAATTGCCATCGCGCGACGCCTCCACGAAGATTTCCAATTGCCGGAAAGTGGGCATCCATCTCTCAACATATAACCTGTTTGTTATTTTATTTATAAGCGAGTGCTGCGTTGCTTTTCAAGCCCGGCATGGCCGACACAGGCATCACAAGAACCCTTCGAAAAGAAGGCGTCACCGGGAGAGAGCCATGTCGGAGCGATGCAGGCAGCATTGCGCCAGGGGCGGCCCGCTGCGCGCTCCTTTCGGCCCAAACGCTCACCTTTGCCCGCCCGGTCCCATCCGGGCCGGCGCACGTTCCAGGAGTTGCCATGCGACGCAAGCGCCACCTACACCTGTCCTGCATCGCCCTGCTTGCCCTGGCGGCAGGGGCCACCTTGCCCGCATCGCTTCGGGCAGCGCCCGCGCCAGCTCCGCAATGGCGCCACTACCCCACCCCGCCGCAGGCCCCCAAAGGCGCGCCCAACGTCCTGCTCATCATGACCGATGATGTCGGCTTTTCGGCCTCAACCTCGTTTGGCGGGGCAATCCCCACGCCCACTTTCGACATGCTGGCCACCACCGGGCTGCGCTACAACGCCTTTCACACCACCGCCATGTGCTCGCCCTCGCGCGCGGCGCTGCTGACGGGGCGCAACCACCATGCCGTGGCCACCGGCGCGCTCACCAATCTGGCAACCGACAACGAAGGCTACACCTCGGTCATTCCCGACAGCGCGGCAACGATCGCCCGCGTCATGCAACTCAACGGCTATGACACCGCATGGGTGGGCAAGAACCACAATACGCCGGTGTGGGAAACCGGCCCCACCGGCCCGTTCAACCATTGGCCCAACGCCATGGGCTTTGACTATTTCTATGGCTTCAACAACGCCATGACCGACCAGTTCGCCCCCGACATGGTCGAGAACCGCAACCCGGTCGACATTGCCAAGGACGACCCGTCCTATATCGTCGACCGCGATCTGGCCGATCACCTGATACACTGGATGCAGGTGCACCGCTCGGTCCGCCCCGACCGGCCGTTTTTCGCCTATTGGTCGCCCGGCACTGTGCATTCCCCCCATCAGGCCCCGGCCGACTGGATCGCCCGCTTCAAGGGCCGGTTCGACGGTGGCTGGGACAAATTGCGCGAGGATACATTCGCCCGGCAAAAGCAGCTGGGCATCATCCCCGCCAATGCCCGCCTGACGCCCCGCCCCGAAGGCATGCCCGCCTGGGCAAGCCTGACGCCCGAGCAGCAGCACATTGCCGCCCGCATGATGGAGGTGGCCGCCGCCCAACTGGCGCACAGCGACTACCAGATCGGCCGGGTGGTCGACTGGCTCAAGCAGACCGGCCAGTTCGACAACACGCTCATCATCTTCATCCAGGGCGACAATGGTGCCTCGCCCGAAAGCCTGCACGGGGCCAATAACGAGCTGACCAGCCTGATGGGCCTCGAGCCGGATGCGGCCGATCTGGCGCGCGGCATCGAATGGCACGGCGGCCGCTTTGCCTTTGGCAACTACCCCGCGGCCTGGGCCTGGGCCACCAACACGCCCTTCCAGTGGGGCAAGGAGATCGCCTCGCATCTGGGCGGCCTGCGCGATGCCATGGCCATTTCGTGGCCGGCGCGCATTCACCAGGGGGGCCTGCGCACCCAGTTCGGCCATCTCATCGACGTTGCCCCCACCATCTACGAGGCGGCCGGCATTACGGCCCCTGCCACCGTCGATGGCGTTCGCCAGCAGCCGGTCGACGGAACCAGCCTGGTCTATACCTTCGACCATCCCGAGGCGGCCAACCGCCACACCGACCAATATTTCGAGCTGCTGGGCAACCGCTCGTTCTTCAGCAACGGCTGGATGGCCTCGACCACGCCCGAGGTGGCACCGTGGGACCGCACCCACGGGCTGGCCGACGCCTCGAAAATGCGTTGGGAACTGTATGATCTGAACAGCGACTATTCGCAGGCGATCAACGTGGCAGCCCAATATCCGGCCAAGCTGGCCGAACTGCGCCACAAATTCGACGAGGCCGCGCGCCGCTATCATGTCGAGCCGATCAGCGGCGACATCATGGCGAAACTGGCGCCCACCTTGCGGCCCAACCTGCTGGCCGGCCGCAACCACTTCACCTATTGGCCCGGCGACACGCGCTATCCCGAAAACTCGCTGCCGCTCATCCGGCCCGGCTGGAGCATGACCGCCCATGTGACCGTGGCCGATGGCAATGCCGCCGGCCCGCTGGTCAGCAGCGGCGATCACAGCAGCAGCTATGGGCTGTTGCTCGACAATGGATTCCCGGCGTTCCTATACAACCCTACCGGGCGCGAGGCCGAGCGGGTGCGGGTGCAGGGCACGACCCCGCTGACGCCGGGCGCGCACACCATCTCGGTCGCTTTCGAGGCCGACCGCGAGAAAGGCCCGCGCGCCTCGCGTGTGGTCCTGCGCATTGACGGTCAAGTGGCCGACAGCGCCCTGTCGCCCATCACTTACCGCACCTTTGGCTACACCTTCATCGGGCGCGACAGCCTGGGGCCGCTCACGCCTGACGCAGGCACCGGCCCACTGCGCGGCGCGGCGCTTTCGACCGTCGATGTCGATCTCAAACCATAATCAAAACCATTGGGGGGAAACATGAAAAAGGCACTCATCTGTTCGGCGGCAAGCTGGCTGGCGCTGGCCGCCACCGGCGCACAGGCCCAGACGGCAGGACAGGCCCAAACGGCCGCGCAGCCTGATGCGGCAGACATCGTCGTCACCGCGCAGTTTCGTGGCCAGCGCGTGCAGACAACACCGCTGGCCATTACGGCCGTGGGCTCGGCGGCCATCGCGCAAAAGGGCCTCTCGCGCATTACCGACATCACCGATTCCGCGCCCAACGTGACGATGAAGCCCTCTTCCTCGGTCTATGGCCCGGCGGCCACTGTGTTTATCCGCGGCGTGGGCCAAACCGATTCCAGCTTTGCGCTTGATCCGGGCGTGGGCATCTATGTCGATGACATCTATCGCGGCATCACTTTCGGCTCGCTGCTCGACCTGCTCGACCTCGACCGCGTCGAGATCCTGCGCGGGCCACAGGGCACGCTGGCCGGCAAGAATTCCATCGGCGGCGCGGTCAAGCTCTATTCGCAAAAGCCCGACGGCCAGGGCGGCGGCTATGTCGAGGCGACGACCGGATCGTTCAACCGCATCGACGTGAAGGCGGCGGGCGACTTCACCCTGCTGCCCGACAAGCTGTTCCTGCGCGTCTCGGGCGTCACCCGCCATCGCGACGGCTACATGACCCGGCTCGACTATAATTGCGTCAACCCCGGCGGCACGCAGGCCCCCACCTCCTCGGCCACCAGCAGCGGCTGCAAGGCGGGCGAGGAAGGCGGCCAGAACTACACCGCCGCGCGCGTGGCCCTGCGCTGGCTGGCGACGGACCGGCTC
>DATMUT010000217.1:0-2964 GCA_035563755.1 Novosphingobium sp. | reverse complement strand
ATGTCGGCCAGCACCACCGGCGCCACGTTGACAGCGGCCGCCGGCCGCCCCGACTTGGCGTTTTTCTGCGCGCCGGCCGTGGCGAAATAGCGCGCCACCAGCGCAACCACCACCAGCGCCACCACGACGATGACATAGGTCAGCCAGCGCGGGCGCCCGGCATGATGGGCAACCGAGTGACCGGGCTCGTAGGCGGTGTCGGCATCGCCGTGGGCGTCGGTAGGCAGGGTAGGTCTCCATCGTCAGGCGGGGCAGGAGGCCGCAAGGGGCCATTCAGGTGACAGCTTGTGCTTTGACCTTGCCTCAAGGCATCGGGCAATGCGCAAATATTGCCAATTTGTATCAGGCAGTATCAAGGGGCGGTGCCAACATGGCACCGCCCCCGTTTTTGTCTGGTTCGCCAGAGTTATTCCATGAACCAGCCGTGGCTGGCAACCAGCGACTGGCCGTTGAGCGCATTGGTCGGGAAAGAGGCGAAGAACAGGGCGACCTCGGCGATGTCCTCGACCGTGGTGAACTCGCCGTCGACCGTCTGGCCCAGCATCACCTTCTTGACGACTTCGTCTTCCGAGATGCCCAGTTCCTTGGCCTGCTCGGGGATCTGCTTGTCGACCAGCGGGGTGCGCACGAAGCCGGGGCAGATCACATTGGCGCGCACGCCCTTCTTGCCGCCTTCCTTGGCGATGACGCGGGCCAGGCCCAGCAGGCCATGCTTGGCGGTCACATAGGCCGACTTGAGGGGGCTGGCCTCCTTGGAATGGACCGAGCCCATGAAGATGATCGAACCCGAACCCTGGCCGTACATGTGCGGCAGCACCGCCTTGCTGGTCAGGAAGGCGCCGTCGAGATGGATCGAGAGCATCTTCTTCCAGTCGGCAAAGCTGTAGTTCTCGACCGGGTTGACGATCTGCACGCCCGCGTTCGAGACGAGCACATCGACCGTGCCCCACTTTTCGACCACGCTGGCAATGCCGGCGTTGACCGCCTCTTCGCTGGTCACGTCAACGGTGATGGCCATCGCCTCGCCCGGCCCTTGCGCGGTCAGTTCGTCAGCCGTCTTCTGGGCGGCCTCCGCGTTCAGGTCGGCAATGACCACCCGCGCGCCCTCGGCCACATACAGGCCGGCAATCGCCTTGCCGATGCCGCTGGCAGCGCCGGTGATGACGCAGACTTTCTTCTCAAGCTTCATGGGAGGAGCCTTTCGTTATGCTTCAGGGGGAGGGGGATCAGGCGCCGTGGCTGTGGCCGCGCGGCTCGTCGGCCAGGTCAAAGGTGAAGACGCCGCCGCGCGGATGCCGGCTGCGGTTCTTCCAGCCGGGGCTGGCCAGCGAACGCAACGTGTCGGTATGGCCGGCGGCCCAGTGCTCGTTCACCGTCTGGCGCGAAAACTCGTAGTCCTTCGACTGGCTCTGGGCCAGGGCGGCGCGGTTGATGAGGTGCATGATGGCGATCGACCCGCGGTTGAGGTGATCGGTGATGAAGCGCAGGTCGGGGTCCTCGAGCACCTCGGCGGGCAGCTTGTCGGTCAGGCGGATGGCCGCCTCGCGCAGCTTTTTCATGCGCGTGGCCATGTCGGTGTTCAGGCGCGTGCGGCTGGAAAAACGGATGTCCTTCTCGCGCTGGGCCACGTCGAACAGGGTTTGCGGCATGGGGCCGCGCGCGGGGAACAGGTCGACCTGATAGATCTCGATGCCGCCGGTGGGCTGCGCGTCGAGCACATATTGCAACGGCGTGTTCGAGACCAGGCCACCGTCCCAATAAGGCTCGCCGTCGATCACCACCGGGGGGAAGCCGGGCGGCAGGGCGCCGCTGGCCATGATATGCTCGGGCTGGATGGTGCGCTCGCGGTTGTCGAAATAGATGAAATTGCCCGAGGTGACGTTGACCGCCCCGACTGACAAGCGCGTTTCGCCCGCATTGATCCGCTCGAAATCGACCAGTTCGAGCAGAGTCTCACGCAAGGGAGCGGTGTCGTAATAGCTGATGGCAGCCATGGTGCCGGGGGCTTGTAGGGTGGCGGGGGGCATGCGCGGTGAAAAGAAGCCGGGCACGCCGCTGAGCGCTGCGAACATGGCCGCCGTCTCGTTGAACATCGAGCGCACCGGGCCGTCGCTGGCCGCCGAGGGCAGGATGAGATGCGAGGATACTTTCTGCCAGAAGGCGTTGAGGCGCTCGATCCGGTTTTCGGGCGCGTTGCCGGCGATGATCGCGGCGTTGATCGCCCCGATCGAGATGCCCGCAACCCATTCCGGCGCCACGCCAGCCTCGTGCAGGGCGGCATAGACCCCGGCCTGATAGGCGCCCAGCGCGCCGCCTCCCTGCAGGACCAGCGCGGTGGTGTGGTGATTGATATGGACTGACATCACTTTTCCTCGGGATGGGCAATTTCAGGTTGGGCAGGGGCAAAAAGCGGCGCGCCACCCAGCAGGCGCGCAGCATCGGCTGGCGTGTCCACATCGGTGGTAAATGCTTCAGATTGCGCTTCGTGCCATGCGATGCATGTTGAATTGGCAAGAATAAACGTGCGCGGCATCACGTCGGCCGGGCAATCGTGCAAGGCCTGCGCCAGACCGGCAGGCAGGATCACCGGATTGCCCCGCACGCCGTCAAAGCGGGGGATGACGATGCGCTGCCCGCCATGCGCGGCAAAGGTGGAGAGCAGGGCGGCCACGTCCTGGCCCGTCAGCAGCGGCTGGTCGGCCAGGGCG
The DNA here is from genome assembly GCA_035563755.1 of Novosphingobium sp. Taxonomy (GTDB): domain Bacteria; phylum Pseudomonadota; class Alphaproteobacteria; order Sphingomonadales; family Sphingomonadaceae; genus Novosphingobium. Next base: position 256 of record DATMUT010000217.1, on the reverse strand, counting down.
ATCAGCACGCCTTGGCCAAGCGACGTTGCGGCCAGGCCCACTCGCGCCGATGCGCCCTGATCCTCGCCCGGTTGCGGGTTGGTGACGAGGCGCAAATTGGGGGTGTCGGCCAGTTTGCCAAGAGCTTTGACGAGCAGCGAAGAGTCGGGCGGCACCACCAGCGTCACGCGCATGTTAAGGTCTAGGTAGAGGCCAAGGCTGTGGGCAATCAATGGCTTGCCGCTGCGGGTGGGCAACAGCAGCTTGTTGCGCTCCC
>DATMUT010000216.1:0-2674 GCA_035563755.1 Novosphingobium sp. | reverse complement strand
CTGGCCGCCGGCCTGCCGCACGATCACGCCCGCCCCAACCGGCAGACCGCCCAGCAGCGCGAGGTCTTCGCCGCGCTCAGCTTCATTCCCTATCGCGACCGCGTTCTGGCGCAAACGCCAGACGTGCTCGACTGACCCGATCAGGAGCCTGACGATGACTGCATCCGCGACCGCCCCCGCCCGCCAGCTGCATCTGGGCGTGATGTTCAATTCGCCCAACTTCGACCGCGCCGAAACCAACGCCGCCCCCGATGGCCGGGCCATCACCACGACGCTGGCCTATTACGCGCGGCTCTCGCAGGCGCTCGAACGGGCGAAGCTGGACTTTGTGATGGTGGCCGACGGGCTGGCTCACGAGGCCAACCGCCTGGCCCCGCCCCGGCTCGAGCCGGTCAGCCTGTTTGGCGCGCTGGCCGCTGTTACCAGCCATATCGGCCTTGTGCCCACCATCTCGACCACCTTTACAGCGCCCTTCAATCTGGCCCGGCAAACCCAGTCGCTCGATCACCTCTCGAACGGGCGCAGCGGGTGGAACGTGGTCACCTCCAGCTTTGGCGAGGGCAATTTCGGCACCGCCCCCATCCCGCCCCACACCGAGCGCTATCGCCGCGGGCTTGAGCATGTCGAGGTGGTGCGCAAGCTGTGGGACAGCTGGCAGGACGATGCGCTGATCGCCCATGGCACCGCGCTCGAGGTCGAGCCGGCGCGGGTGCACCGCATCGACCACAAGGGCGAGTTCTACAGCGTCGAGGGGCCGCTCAACCTGTCGCGCTCGCCGCAGGGGCATCCGGTGCTGTTTCAGGCCGGCTCCTCGCGCGATGGCATCGGTTTTGCCGCCCATTTCGCCGACGCGGTCTACACCGCGCAGCACACGCTGGCCGAGGGGCAGGCCTTCTATCGCGCGCTGAAGGGGCAGACCGCCCGGCTGGGGCGCAATCCGGCGCAGCTCAAGATCCTGCCCGGCCTCGTCACCGTCATTGGCGACACCGAGGCCGAGGCCCAGCACCGCGCCAGCGAACTGCTCGAAGGGCGCATCACCCCCGAGGCGATTGCCGCCACGGCCAAGCAACTGGGCGGCATCGATCTGGCCGCCTACGATCTGAATGACCGCATCCCGCCGCATCTGCTGCCCGAAGTGCTGGCCGTCGAGGGGCGGCAGAGCCGCTATGGCCTGTTCCGCCACTGCGCCATCGACCTGCGCTGGAGCGTGCGCCAACTGGTCGAGCTGCAACTTTCGGCCGCCGGCCATGGCCGCATTGTCGGCACGCCCCAGCAGATCGCCGACCATATTGCCGACTGGTTCCTGAACGGGGGCAGCGACGGCTTTGTGGTCATGCCCGGCCAGGGACGCGGCGGGGCCGAGCTGTTCGCCGCGCAGGTGGTGCCGCTGCTGCAAAGGCGCGGCCTGTTCCGGCACGACTATGCCGGCACCACGCTGCGCTCGCATCTGGGCCTGCCGCTGCCGGTTGGCCGCCATTCCGGCGCGCAACCGCGCGATGCCGATGTCCGGCAGGCCGCCTCGGTCTGAGGCTTCACGCACACTGACTGTTCACAGGCCGGCAGCGGCCAGCGCGGCGGGGTTGCCCGGCGCGATGATGCCCCCTGCCCGATGGCCGCTCTTGAAAGCCGATGTTCCCATGACGACACCTGCCCACAATGCCGCGCGCCGGCTGCTGACCGCGCTTGCCCTGCCCTTGGCCCTGCCCTTGGTGCTGCCTCTGGCCCTTGGCGCAACCACCGCGCACGCCGCAAACACGCCCGATGCCGATGCTGGCAGCGAAGCCCCCGGCGAAATCGCCGCCGGCAACGCCATTACCGTTACCGGCCGCGCCGCCGACGAGCTGGCCACCGCCCGCAAGAAGCTCGACCGCATTCCGGGCGGGACCAGCGTTGTCGACGCCGACGAGGTCGAGCGCGGCAAGGCGGCCACCGTGCAGGACATTCTGGCCCTGCAACCGGGCGTGTTCGTGCAGGAAGTGGGCGGCAACGACGCCATCAAGGTGTCGGTGCGCGGCTCGGGCATCAATTCGGCGCCCGGCAACATGACCGAGGGCATCAAATGGCTGTTCGACGGGGTGGGCTTTACCGGCCCTGGCGGCTCGTCCTACGAATTGTTCGAGCCGCTGGGCGTGTCCTATACTGAGGTGCTGCGCGGGGCCAATGCGTTTGACAATGGCGCGATAACGCTGGGCGGGGCGATCAATTTCGTCAGCCGCACGGGGCTGACCGATCCGGGCCTGACCGCTGGCATTCAGGGCGGCAGCTATGGCTATGTCAAGGGGCAGCTGGCCTATGGCGGCCAGCGCGGCGCGCTCGACTGGTATCTGAGCGGGGTCTATTCCAGCGCCGATGGCTATCAGCAGCAGACCAGCCACCACAAGGCCTCGCTCACCGGCAATGTGGGCTACAAGGCGTCGGAGGCAGTGCAGACCCGCTTCTTCCTGCGCCTGGCCAACGAGCAGCACTATCAGGCAGGGTTGCTCACGCTGGGCCAGCTGTATGCCAACCCCCGCCAGACCAGCGCCGCCAACCTGTCGGCCCGCAGCGACGTGCGCAAGTTCCTGTCCTATTCCTTTGCCAATCGCACCGATGTGGCGCTGGGCGCCAACGACAAGCTGACCTTTGGCGTCAACCTGTCGAGCACGCCCCAGCATATCAACACGCGCTCGGCCTC
>DATMUT010000215.1:0-18559 GCA_035563755.1 Novosphingobium sp. | reverse complement strand
GAGGTGCGCGATCAGCGCGCTGGCGCCGCCCTTGGCCAGAACCGCGGCAAAATCGGAACGGCGCGTGGCCAACTGGCTGATCGAGTTGCGGTAATACACATCGATGATCTTCCACTGGCTGCCGCTCTCGCGCAGGCGGTAGTTGATCTGCTCGTTCGTGCCGGGGCCGGTCAGCGTGGTACGCACCAGCTTGTCGGTGCCGCGCGTTTCGACCGGGCCGGCAATGGCGAATTTCTCGCCCGAATAGCCGTCGAAGTTATGCGCATATTGCGCCACGGTCATGTTGCGGAAAGCGTTGACCAGGCCCGACTGCTCCTGCGCGGAAAAGCCGGTCCAGGCCGGGCCTACCGACAGGCGCGTCATGAGCGCGATATCGAAGGCGCGTTCGACCACCGGGCCGATGATGCGCGCGCGCGCGATCTGCCCGCCGGGCGAGCGCATCGTGGCCAGCAGGCCATTGTCGAGCGCCTCGATGCTGGCCACCGCAGGATCGCCGGCCTGGGCCTGCGCGGCAGCGGGCAAGGCCGCGCTCGCCACGGCCAGCGCCATTGCGCCACCTGCCAGGAATTGTGTCAAACGCGAATGCAAAACGCTCATGTCGACCTCGTCGCTTTACCCGGACTCGCCCCGTCGCACCGGAGACATGGTTTCGCGTCTAGTGGATGGGGGATGAGGACGCAATGAAGCATCCGTTAACGCCCGATGCAGCTTTTCTTCCCTATGATTCTGGCGCATAGGCGCACCGACGGGTCGCGACCCGAACGAGGCAAAAGGCATACTACGCTTTGTTGACGGCTGAAATTCCGAAGGCTTCCCTGCGCGTGCTGCTGGCATCGCCGCGGGGGTTCTGCGCTGGCGTCGTTCGCGCCATCTCCATTGTCGAACGCGCGCTCGAAGTGCACGGCGCGCCGGTCTACGTCCGCCACGAGATCGTGCACAACCCGCATGTGGTGAACCGCCTGCGGGCCATGGGCGCCATTTTCGTCGAGGAACTGGACGAGGTGCCGGCCGGCGCCGTCACCGTGTTTTCGGCCCATGGCGTTCCCCGCCGGGTCGAGGACGAGGCGGCCGCGCGCGGTCTGCCGGTGCACGATGCCACCTGCCCGCTGGTGAGCAAGGTGCATCTGCACGGCGCCCGCTTCGCGCGTGAAGGGCGACATGTCATCCTGATCGGGCACATGAGCCACCCCGAGGTGGTGGGCACGGTGGGGCAGATTGCCGCGCCTGTGCATGTGGTTGCCAGCGAGGACGAAGTGGCCGCCCTGCCCCTGCCCGCCGACGCGCCGGTCGCCTATATCACCCAGACCACCCTTTCGGTCGACGAGACGCGCGGGATGATCGCTGCCGTCCACGCCCGTTTTTCCGACGTGGTCGGGCCGGATGTGAGCGACATCTGCTATGCGACCCAGAACCGCCAGAACGCCGTGCGCGAACTGGCGGGCCAGGTTGACGCGGTGATCGTGGTCGGCGCGCGCAATTCCTCGAACTCGAATCGGCTGCGCGATGTGGCGGCCGATTGCGGCGTGCCGGCCTGGCTGGTCAACGATGCCGACGAAATCGACACGCAGTGGCTTTTGGGTCACAATGGCCCCATCGCCGCGATCGGCATCACCGCCGGCGCCAGCGCGCCCGAGGAACTGGTCGAGGCGGTGATCGCGCGCCTTGCGCAGTTGCGGAAAATTTCGGTGACGCAACTGGGCGGCATATCCGAAAACATGAGCTTCAGCCTGCCGCCGGCCTTGCGTCCGGCCGCCAATCGGCGCATGGCCGGATGACCCCCGCTTTGTTTGCAAGCGCGTAGTTGGAGTAAGCGATGTCCCTTCCCCTTGGCCCCGCCCTGCGCATCGCCGGCCATGCCATCACCAGCCAGCTCAAGGGCGGCAAGTATCCGCTCGTGCTCATGCTCGAGCCGCTGCTGCGCTGCAACCTGGCCTGCAAGGGCTGCGGCAAGATCGACTATCCCGACGCCATCCTCAACCGCCGCCTCAGCTTCCAGCAGTGCATGGACGCGATCGAGGAATGCGGGGCGCCGGCCGTTTCGATTGCCGGGGGCGAGCCGCTGCTGCACCGCGAGATGCCCGAGATCGTGCGCGGCTATATCGAGCGCAAGAAGTTCGTCATCATGTGCACGAACGCGCTGCTGCTCAAGAAGAAGATCGGCGACTACAAGCCCTCGCCCTATTTCACCTGGTCGATCCATCTGGATGGCGACAAGGACATGCACGACAAGGCCGTGAGCCAGGAAGGCGTGTATGACATCGCCGTCGAGGCGATCAAGCTGGCCAAGGAAAAGGGCTTCCGCGTGCAGGTGAACTGCACCGTGTTCAACGACGCCAGCGCCGATGGCATGGCCCGCTTCCTCGACCTGATGACCAGCCTCGACGTCGAGGTGACGATCAGCCCCGGCTACGCCTACGAGCGCGCCGCCGATCAGGAGCACTTCCTGAACCGCGAGAAGACCAAGACGCTGTTCCGCGACATCTTCCGCAAGGGTGCGGACAAGAATGGCGGCGGTGGCAAGGCGTGGAAGTTCACCAACTCGCCGCTGTTCCTCGACTTTTTGGCCGGCAACCGTTCGTATGAATGCACGCCCTGGTCGATGCCGCTGCGCAGCGTGTTTGGCTGGCAGAAGCCCTGCTACCTGGTGGGCGAAGGCTATGTCGAGACCTTTGCCGAGCTGATGGAAGGCACCGACTGGGACCAGTACGGCGTCGGCAAGTACGAGAAGTGCTCGAACTGCATGGTCCATTGCGGGTTCGAGGGCACGGCCGCCAAGGAAGGCATGGTCAAGCCCTGGGAATTCATCAAGGTTGGCCTGAAGGGTGTGCGCACCGACGGCCCGATGGCGCCCGACGTTGACATCTCGCACGCCCGCAAGGCGGTCGATGTGCACGCCAGCCAGGTCGAGGCCGAGCTTGAGAAGATCAAGCGCGAAGACCCCGAGGGCTATCGCCGCGCCACCCGCGCGGCCTGAGCGTAAAACGACAGGAGGGGAGCAGGACTGCTCCCCTCTTTGTTTTCAGGCCCAGCTTGCGATAGGCCGGCGACCGGCCAGAGCCGGCCTTAGGCCAGCGTAAAAGCCGCCCGGTCGTCAAAGCCCAGACGGTGGCCTACCTTGCGCGCGCCCGACTTCAGCTCGCCATATGCCTTGGCAAAACCAAACATGGTCGACGCCAGCGCCGGGATCTGTGCGGGGATTTCCACCACCGACTTGAGCACAGCCCCCACGTCAAGGCCGCCATCAGGGCGCATCATCACCCCGACTGCCGGCGGTAGCTGTGCCTGCGCGCCATCCGAAATGCAGCGCAGCACCACGAAAGGCAGGTTGGCATGCGCGGCCGCCTCGGCGGCAATGTGGCTTTCCATGTCGGCGGCCAGCGCGGCGCTGGCCCAGGCGCGCTCGGCCTTGTCCGCCGTATCGGCAAACAGGCGGCCATCGGCATGCACCGCGCCAACCCGCGCCCTGGGCAAACGGGCGCGCAGCACATTCACCCACGCCTCGTCACATTTGGTATGAAAGGCGCCGGTCACCCGCTTGCCAATCACCCAATCGCCCACTTTCAACGTGTGGTCGATACCCCCGGCCATGCCAAAACTGACGATGCCCGCGCAATAGGGCGCGCGCTCGGCCAGTTGCTGGGCCAGTCCTTCCGGGTCGCTGCCACCGGCAATCACCTCGACGCCCAACTGATCGAGCACCGCCGCCTCGCGCATGGTGCCCGTAACAACCAGCACCGGCAAATCACGGTTGCGGTTCACATACCCCATGCGACGCGCTCCGAATTGGCGTTCTGCAGATTGCGATAGCGGGCCAGCGCCCACAGCGGGAAATAGCGCGGATAGCCATGATAGCGCAGGTAGAACACGCGCGGGAAACCGCCGCCCGTGTACACTTCCTGCCCCCACAGCCCGTCATCCTGCCGATTGGCCATCAGCCACTCGACACCGCGCGCCACCTCGGTCGATTTTGCTTCGCCAACTGCCATAAGGCCCAGAATGGCCCAGGCCGTCTGACTGGCGGTTGAACGAAACGCCTCGTGCCCCTTGCGGTCGAGCGCATAGGAATCGCAGCTCTCGCCCCAGCCGCCGTCCGCGTTCTGGATGGTCTTCAGCCAAGCCACCGCGCGGGCCACCATCGGGTTTTCGCTATCGATCCCGGCGCGGCCCAGCGCGCACAGCACCGACCATGTGCCATAGACATAGTTCACGCCCCAGCGGCCGAACCAGCTGCCATCCGGCTCCTGCTCCTTCTCCAGCCACTTGAGCGCGGCGCGCATACGCTCGCTGTCGAGCGGCTCGCCCATCTGCGCCAGCATCGAGACGACGCGGGCCGACACATCGGCCGTGGGCGGATCGAGCAGCGCGCCATGGTCGGCAAAGGGCAGGTTGTTCAGGTAATCCTTGTCGTTATCGGCGTCGAAAGCGCCAAAACCGCCATCGTGGCTTTGCAGGCCAACGGTCCATTCCACACCGCGCGCGATCGCCTCGGCGTCCTTTGTCCCGCGCTGGCCGGCCGCGCGGTCCATCGCCATTACCACAACGGCAGTATCATCAAGATCGGGGTAATGGTCGTTGGTGTACTGGAACGCCCAGCCGCCGGGGCGCACATCGGGGCGCTGCTCGGCCCAGTCGCCCACGGTGCCCAGCACCTGACGCGGCCCCAGCCAGTCGAGCGCGCGGTGAGCGCTCTCGACCGCCTCGGGCGTGCCCACCTCGAGCATGGCATGGGCCGCCAGCGCGGTGTCCCACACCGGCGACACGCAGGGCTGGCAATAGGCCTCGTCCTCGTGCACCACCAGCAGCTTCTCGACCGAATAGCGGGCGATGGCGCGCTCGGGATGGTCGGCCGGATAGCCCAGCACGTCGAACATCATCACGCTGTTGGCCATGGCCGGATAGATCGCGCCAAGGCCATCCTCGCCGTTGAGGCGCTCGACCACCCATGCCCGGCACTTCTCGATCGAGCGCTTGCGCAAACTCTTGGGCCAATGCGGCTCGAAGCGCTTCAGGAACCAGTCGAGCGCGCCAAAGCCGGTCTTCCAGATCTGGTCGACATGGGCGGCCTGACTGGTGAGCGGCCGGGCGATGCCGGAATAGAGTTCGGGCACCAGAATGCCGCGCGGATTGCGCGCCACCGGCTTCAAGGCGCACAGCACCAGCAGCGGCACCACCACCGTGCGCGCCCAATAGCTCATCTTGAGCAGGTGCACCGGGAACCAGCGCGGCGCCAGGATCAGCTCGGGCGGGATGGTGGGCACCACGCTCCACGGCCCGGCGCCAAACAATGCCAGCTGGATGCGGGTAAAGACATTGGCCGCCTCGGCCCCGCCGGCCGCCAGAATGGCATTGCGGGCGCGCACCATGTGGGGCGCGTCCACATCATCGCCAATCATTTTCAGCGCGTAATAGGCCTTTACCGTGGCGCTGACGTCAAAACCGCCATCGTGATAGAGCGGCCAGCCATCGTGCTCGGCCGACTGGCGCGCGCGCAGATAGCGGCCGATCTTGGCCTCCAGTTCGAGATCCTCCGGCTCGCCCAGATAGTGGCGCAGCAGGACGTATTCCGAAGGAATGGTGGCGTCGGCTTCCAGCTCGTACACCCAGTGGCCATCATGCTTCTGCTCGGCCAGAAGGGCGGCGGTGGCGCCACCAATCGCGGCATCAAGCGCCTGTCGGGCGGGCGATTGCGCGGGGGGCGCAAGGGTATCGGCAAACTCGGTCATCGCGCCGCCCCATAGACCAGCGGCTGCGCCAAGACCAGACGCGCGGCCGTATCGCCCGAACGCAAGGCGCCCTCGATGGTGGCGGGCAGGCCGTTCTGCACCCAGTCGCCGGCCAGGAACAGGTTGCGCCAGCGGGTGCGCGAGTGCGGGCGGCGGGCGTCCTGCTCGGGCGTGGCGGCAAAGGTGGCGCGCTTTTCCTTGACGATCTGCCAGCGCGGCAGGGGCGCATCGCCCATGTCGAGCGCTTGCGCCACTTCGGCCCAGATCTGCCGGGCCAGCGCCTCGCGGTCCTCGTCCATCAGCCGGTCGGCGCCCGACACGGTAATGGAAATGCGGTCGGGATGGGTGAAGATCCACTCGCTGGTGGCGCCCACCACGCCCAATATCTCGGGCGCGCCGAGTGGCGGCGGGCAGGCAAAATGCACGTTCAGGATGGCGCGATGGTCGTCGGGCACGACCAGTTCGGGCACCAGCCCGGCTGCCACCCATGCCGGCACCGCCAGCACCACCGCCTCATGCGCCTCGATCTTCTGGAAGCCATCGGCCCAGTCGAGGCCGGTTACCGCATCGCCATCGAAGGTAATGCCGCGCAGGCGGCGGCCCGTGGCCAGCGCAACCCCGCGCCCCGCCAGCCAGTCGACCGCAGGGTCGACAAAGGCCGCCGCCAGCGTTGGCACGGCAATGCGCGGCGCGCTGGCCCGCCCGCCCTGCCCCAGCGTTTCGGCCAGCACATTGGCGGCCAGCAAGGCCGAAGCCTCTGCCGGCTCGGTATTGAGCGCCGAGAGCAGCACCGGATGCAGCATCCGCCGCCACACCGGCCCGTTGGGCGCAACGATCTGGCCGATGGTCTGCCCGGCCTTGCCCTTGAGCAGGCGGCCCAGCGGCAGGTAATCGGCCAGGCGCGAGCCCGGCACACGGCGCTTGCGCGAGAAAATCCACCAGGGCAGCCGCCCGTCGTTGATGCGCAGCGTCCAGCGATCGCCGGTGGCGAGATCGGCAAAGGGGAAATCGGCATGGGCGCTGCCCGCGAGCGGGGTGGCGGCACCAATGCGGGCGCGAAACTGCGCCACGGCCGGGTTGCCCGCCAGCACCAGATGGTTGCCATTATCGATGGTCAGGCCCAGCTGCGGATCGTGATAGGACCGGCAACGCCCGCCCGCGCGCGGGCCAGCGTCGCTGATGGTCACGCCCATGCCCGCCTGCGCCAGCAGGCTGGCCGCCGACAGGCCCGCCAGCCCCGCGCCCACCACATGGGCCGTGGCAAAGCGGGCGTTGCTGCTTGCCGCCGGCCTGCTCATCGCCAGATCGCCAGACGCAGCGCGGTGAGCGCCAGCTGCCACTTCGACACACGCACCCGCACGCGCGGCAGGCGCCACCCTTGCGTCAGCATCTGCACCAGCAGGCGCGAATAGGCCGCCTCCATCAGGCGCGGGGCCACCAGATGCCCGCGCGGGCGGGTAGCCAGAATGGCGCCGGCCTGCAGGAAATGCTCCTGCGCCTTTTCGGCCAGCCAGCGCGCGGCGGTGTCGATGCCCGTTTCGGCGGCCACCTGCCTCGGGCTTTGCGGACAGATCGCGGCCTGACGCAGCGCCTCGAACGGCAGATAACAGCGCTCGATCTCGGCATCCTCGTCGATGTCGCGCAGGATGTTGGTGAATTGCAGCGCCCGGCCCAGATGATGCGCCAGATCGACGCCCACCTGCCGCTCCATGCCGAAGATGTTGACCGACAGCCGCCCCACAGCGCTGGCCACCCGGTCGCAATAGAGGTCGAGCGTGGCAAAATCGGGCCAGCGGATATCGGCGTCGACATCCATCTGCATCCCTGCGATCACCGCCAGAAAATCGGCCTGTTGCAGGTCGAAACCGCGCACCGCCTCGGCCAGGAACGCCGCCTCGCCAGCATCGCCGCCAGTATAAAGCGCCCCGATCCACGCCCGCCAGCGGTCCAACATCTCGCCGCGCTGGGCGCGCGGGGCCTGCTGGTCGTCGGCAATGTCATCCACGATGCGGCAAAAGCCATAGATGGCGAACATCGCCTCGCGCTCGGCCTTGGGCAGGATGCGCATGCCGGCATAGAACGAGCTGCGCGCGACAGCGGCGCGCAGGTCGGCGGGCATGGCAGTGGCGGTATCGGTCATTTGAACTTCCTGTGGATGGCCAGGCGCAGCACGGCGCCCAGCGCCAGCGTGCCCGCACGCCATTTCGAGTGGTGAACCTTGTCGCACAGCGGGTCGCGCGTGAGCAGCAGGCCGGTCAGATCCTCAGCCAGCGTCTGAATGATGGCCACCTCGGCCGAGAGGCGCGCATCGCGGATGGCGCGGGCAAAGGGCGCGCTTTGCGCGAGCAACCCTTGCGTCTTTTCGGCCAGCAACCGGATGACCCCCAGCAGCGCGGGCGAGGAACGCTCGGCCCCCAGCGCCGTTTCGTCGAGCCCGACCGCGCGCAGCAGCGGCAGCGGAATATAGACGCGGTCGATCGTACGGTAATCCTTGCCGCAGTCCTGCAGGTGGTTGATGATCTGCAGCGCCGCGCACAAGGCGTCGGACAGGGGCCAGGTCTCATGGTCCTCGCCATGCACGTCGAGCACATAGCGCCCGACCGGCATGGCCGAGTGGCGGCAATAGGCGATCAGCCCGTCCCAGTCGTAATAGCGGTTGACCTTGCAGTCCTGCACGAAGGCGTCGAGCAGCTCGGTGCCGTGCACCACCGGAATGCCCCGGTTGCGGCATACATGGGCCAGCGCCATCGCTTCGGGCGCGCCATTGCCGGTCAGCCCCGCGCGCATGTTGGCCAGCAGGCGCAGCTTCTCGGCGGCGGGCGCATCGGGGTTGTCGGCAATGTCGTCGGCCGCGCGGGCAAAGCGGTAGTAGGCCAGAATGGGCGCGCGCGCATCGGGCCGCACCAGCCAGCTGGCCACCGGGAAGTTCTCGTCGGTATGCCCCTTGCCCGAGGCGAGCGCTGCCGCATCGGGCACAGTTTCGGTCACAGTGCTCATTTGCCCGCCTGCGCGCGCCCTTTCCACATGCCGCCCTTGCCCCTGTACCACGCCCAGGCGGAATAAAGCGTGCAGCCGTTATAGAACAAGGCCACCAGCGGCAGGGCGAGCGCCCATACCGGCCAGCGGCGATAATAGGCCAAAACCGGCTGATACGAGAGCAGCATAAGTGCGCAGGTGCCAAGGCCCACGGCGCGCGCGCGACCCTCGCCGGCAATGGCGGCCAGCGGCGGCACCAGAAACACCAGCCCCAGGCCAACCACAGTGAGCGCCAGCAGCACCGGATTGTAGCGCAATTGCGCATAGGCGCTGCGCGCGATCATCAGGCCAATGTCCTGCCAGCGGGCATAGGGCCGGGTCGAACGGCTGCGGCGCGTCAGGCCCAGCCACACCGGCCCGTGCTTCTTGATGAGCGCGCCCAGCGTGCAATCGTCGATGAGCGCGCCGCGCATGGCGGCAATCCCGCCCGCCTGTGCCAGCGTCTCGCGCTCGACCAGCACGCAGCCGCCGGCCGCGCCTGCCACATGGCGCGTGATCGGCCCCATCCGGTTCACCCAGTTGAACGGATAGAGCATCATGAAAAACCAGATAAACGCCGGGATCAGCCAGCGCTCGGCCCAGGTCTGGCACGAGAGCAGCGCCATGAAGGACACCAGCCGCCGGTCAGACCCCTGCGCGATGCTGACAAGGCGGGTGAGCGTGTCGGGCGCATGCTCGATGTCGGCGTCGGTCAGCCACAGGTAACGCGGCGTGCCCGCTGCCGCTATGCCCTGATGCACCGCCCACAGCTTGCCCGTCCACCCCGCGCCCAGCGGCGCGCCCGACAGCACGGTCAGCCGGCTGGACCCCAGCGCGCGGGCAATGTCGCCCGTGCCATCGCTGCTGTTGTCATCCACCAGAATGATGCGGAAAGGTCCGGCATAATCCTGCGCGATCAGGCTGCCGATCGATCGGGCGATGATATCGGCCTCGTCGCGCGCGGGCACCACGGCGACCACCTCGGGCCATTGTTCCGGGGTTGCCAGAACCGCGCTCTCGTCATTCTCCTCGCAGGTCCAGAAGCGCGTGGCGCACAGCCCCACCCACACAAGGCCCGCAATCGCCGCCAGAACGCCCAGCACGCTCACGAAATCATGCCTGCTTCACGGAACCACGCCAGCGCATCGGCAATCGCCTCGGTATACGGGCGGGCGTGATAGCCAAGCTCCGCCTCGGCGCGGGCCGAGGTGAAATACATGTGGTGGCGGGCCATGCGCAGCGCATCGCGCGTGACGAAAGGCTCGCGCCCGGTAAAGCGCGCGACCAGTTCGGCCCCCACTGCCAGAGGGAACAGCGGCGCGATAGGCAGGCTGACGGTGGGCGGCTTGCGCCCGACCATGCCGCAAATATCGCCCAGCATCTGGCCCAGCGTCACATCCTGACCGCCCAGAATATAGCGCCGGCCAATCACGCCCCTTTCGGCGGCCAGCAGGTGCCCACGCGCCACATCCTCGACATGCACCAGGTTCAGGCCCGAATCGACAAAAGCCGGCATCTTGCCCATCGCGCATTCCACCAGAATGCGGCCCGTGGGCGTGGGCTTTACATCGCGCGGGCCAATGGGCGTGCTGGGGTTCACGATCACAGCGGGCAGGCCGTGCTCGGCCACCATCTGCTCGACCAGCCGCTCGGCCACGACCTTGCTGCGTTTATAGGCGCCCACGGCCTGTTCGGGCGTGGCGGGGCGGTTCTCGTCGGCCGGGCCGTTCTCTGCCGGGCGCAGCGTGGCCACCGACGAGGTATAGACCACCCGCCCCACGCCCTCGGCCAGCGCCGCGCGCATGACCGCGCCCGTCATGGCCAGATTGTTGCGCACGATCTCCTCGGGGTCGGGCGCCCAGATGCGATAGTCGGCGGCAACGTGGTACACCTCGGCAGCGCCGCGCATGGCCGCGCGCACGGCGTCCTCGTCGCGCAGGTCAGCCTGCGCAATCTCGCCGGGAAAGTCGGCCAGATTGGCGCGCGCGCTGCTGGCGCGGGCAATGCCGCGCACGTTGCGCCCTTGCGCGGCGAGAAGGCGCGCAACCGCGCTGCCCAGAAAGCCGGCCACGCCGGTCACAATGGTCACGGATCCAGTCACGAGCGCCCCCCTAAAGGCTTTTGCCCCATGGGGGAAGCGGTGTAGGGGCGCGCTTATGACGCTTTCCGACGTAGCCGTGCTGATCCTTGCCGCGATGGCAGCGGTGGGGGTGGTGTATCAACTGGGCGCGTGTGTGGCGCTGGTGCGCTTTTTTGGGCGCGAAATGCCGGTTGCGCGGGATTTGCCTGCCGATATGGCCCCCAAAATGCACGGTGTCACGCTGGTCAAACCCCTGCACGGGGCCGAACCGCGCCTTGCCGAAAATCTGGCGACATTCCTGGATCAGGATACGCTCGCCGCGGTGCAGATGCTGTGCGGGGTAAACACCGCCCAGGATGCCGCCGCCAGCGCGGTTGCGGCCCTGCGCGCCAGCCATCCGCAGGCCGACATTGCCTTTTACCCCGGCCCGCGCCTGCCCGGCGCCAATGGCAAGATGGGCAATTGCGCCGCCATGCTGCCCCTTGCCCGCCACGATGTGCTGTTACTCTCGGACAGCGATATGGTGGTCGAGCGCGATTATCTGGCCCGCGTTGTGGGCGCGCTGCAACAGCCGGGCGTGGGGGCGGTGTCGTGCCTGTATGTCGGCCGGGGCGACTCGGGGCTGTGGAGTCGCATTGGCGCGGCGATGATCAGCTGGCAGACGATGCCCAATATGGTGGTGGGCATGGCCACCGGCATGGCGCAGCCCTGCATGGGCTCGACCATTGCGCTGCGCCGCAGCACGCTCGATGCCATCGGCGGCTTCGAGTCGCTGGTTGATGTGCTGGCCGATGACCATGCCATTGGCGCGCGCGTGGCGGCCCTGGGGCAAAAAGTGGTTATCCCGCCGATGCTTCTGGTGCATGCCGGGGCAGAAGGGTCGGCCCGCGCGCTGTGGCGCCAGCACCTGCGCTGGGCGGCAACGGTGCGCGATCTGGCAGGGCCGGGGCACTACGGATCGGTTATAACGCATCCTCTGGCGCTGTCATTGCTGGTGGTGCCCTTCGCTCCGCTGGGCGGCCTGTTCCTTGTGGGCGCGGCACTGATTGCGCGAATTGCGCTGGCCCGCGTGGTGAACCGTCTTGCCCCTCCCCCCCATCTGTCGCTATGGGCGTTGCCAGTGGCCGACGTGTTCGCATTTGCGATATTCTGCGCCAGCCTGTTCACGAGGCAAATTGATTGGCGGGGCGCGAGCCTTACCATGACCGGAAACGGGCGCATCGCGCCTGATGGAACGAGAAACTGATGAAGCGCACCCTTTTCCTGCAGGCCCCCTCCTTCGACGGTTATGACGGGGGCGCCGGCGCCCGCTATCAGATGAAGCGCGAGGTCAAGAGCTTCTGGTATCCGACCTGGATCGCCCAGCCCGCCGCCATGGTGCCCGGCTCGAAGCTGATCGACGCGCCCTCGCACGACCTCTCGTGGGAGGATATCGCGCATGAGTTCGACGAGCGCGATCTGGTCATCCTGCACACCTCGACCCCTTCGTTCCGCCAGGACGTGCAGACGGCCGAGCTGATCAAGGCGCGCAACCCGAACATCCTGATCGGGTTCGTGGGCGCCAAGGTGATGATCGAGGACGAGCAGAGCCTGAAGGCCTCGAGCGCGATCGATTTCGTCTGCCGCGAGGAATATGACTTCACCTGCGTCGAGCTGGCCGAGGGCAAGCCGCTGCGCGAGGTGGCCGGCATCACCTGGCGCGAGGCCGATGGCTCGATCATCCGCAACAAGGACCGCGCGCCGATCGAGAACATGGACGTGCTGCCGATGGTCTCGCCCATCTACAAGCGCGACCTCGACTCGACCAAGTATTTCGGCGGCTACCAGCGCCACCCCTACGTCTCGTTCTACACGGGTCGTGGCTGCAAGAGCCGCTGCACCTTCTGCCTGTGGCCGCAGACCATCTCGGGGCACAATTACCGCTTCCGCTCGGTGCCCAAGGTGATCGAGGAGGTGAAATACATCCTCGAGAACATGCCCGAGGTGAAGGAAATCTTCTTCGACGACGACACGCTGGCCGACGCGCACGAGCATGTGGTCGAACTCTCGCGCGAGCTGCGCAAACTGGGCTTTGGCACCAAGGGCTTCGACAAGACCTGGGGCTGCAACGCCAAGGCGAACGTGCCCTATAACGTGCTGAAAGAGATGAAGGCCGGCGGCTGCCGCGTGCTTCTGGTGGGCTACGAAAGCGGCAACCAGAAGATCCTGCACAACATCAAGAAGGGCCTGCGCACCGATGTGGCGCGCCAGTTCACCAAGGACGCGCACAGCCTTGGCCTGACCATCCACGGCACCTTCATCCTGGGCCTGCCGGGCGAAACCCTCGACACGATCGAGGAAACCATCCGCTACGCCATCGAGCTGAACCCGCACACCATTCAGGTGTCGCTGGCCGCGCCTTATCCGGGCACGTTCCTGTACAAGCAGGCAACCGAGAACGGCTGGTTCGACGGCTCTGACCACCTGCTGACCGATGGCGGCAACCAGATCGCCCAGCTTTCTTATCCGCACCTGCCCGCAGCCGTCATCTTCGACAAGGTCGAGGAGTTCTACAAGCGCTACTACTTCCGCCCCAGCAAGATCGCCTCGATCGTGGGCGAGATGCTGCGCGACTGGGACATGATGAAGCGCCGCCTGCGCGAGGGTGTGGAATTCTTCGACTTCTTGCGACGCAGAAAGGAAGCAGCCTGAACGCCCAGCCGGGGGGACAGAGCGGACGGGAAGACTGGGGGGGGCCTCGTCTTGTTGTCACGGCAGATGATTTCGGCGCCGCAATAGCGGTGAACGAAGCGGTCGAGCGCGCCCATGTTTCGGGCATCCTCACCGCCGCCAGCCTGATGGTTGCGGGCGATGCCGCCGCCGATGCGGCAGAGCGCGCCCGCCGACTGCCCGATCTGGGCGTGGGGCTGCATGTCGTGCTGGCCGAAGGGCGGCCCGTACTGCCGCCAGAACAGGTGCCCGCTTTGGTGAGCGCCGACGGGTGTTTTCATGCCGATATGGTGCGCACGGCTTTCGCCATTGCCCTGTCGCCTGCCGCGCGGGCGCAAATGCGCGAGGAAGTGGCCGCCCAGTTCGCCGCCTTTGCCGCAACGGGCCTGCGGCTCGACCATGTGAATGCGCACAAGCATTTCCACATGCACCCCATGATCATGTCGGCCATCCTGCACGAAGGGCGCAAGCATGGCATGCACGCGGTGCGCGTGCCCTACTCGCCCGACGGCGCCGGATTTGGCGCGGCGGTCATGCGCTGGTGGGCCGGGCTGCTGTCGCGGCGGCTGCGCGCGCACGGCATCGCCACCAACGACCGGGTGGCCGGGCTGGCGCAAACCGGCGCTTTTGACACCGCCCACATGCGCGCGGCCATCGCCGCGTTGGGGCCGGGCCTCACCGAGATCTACACCCACCCCGCCACGGTCGACGACTGGGCGGGCGCGGCGCCGGGCTATCGCTACCGCGACGAACTGGCCGCGCTGACCGACGAGGGCGTGCGCGCGGCGCTGGCGGCCTCGGGCGCGCGCAGCGGCCCCTTCGCCCTGTGGGATCGCTCTGCCACGCCGGGCGCCAGCGCGCCTGCCTCCTCCACCCCGCCTACCATGTCCGAGGTCGCCTGATGTCCGTTCTGCTCACCACGCAGCTGGTCTCGATCGGGCTGATGTCGGCCCCGGTTGCCGCCGCCCCGGCGCTGGAACAGCCGGCACAAGCCCCGGCCAGCGCGGCGGCCAGCGCCGATACGCCCGCCCCACCACCTGCGCAGGCAGCGCAGCCCGCCGACACTCAGCCCACACCTGCCGAGCCGGCGCCCGCAGCCCCCGAGGCCCCGCCCCCTTCGGCCAGTGAGGCGGCGGCCCCTGTGCCAGCACAGCTCCCCCCCGGGGACCACGATCCGTTCGAGAAAATCAACCGCTTCAACTATGCGGTGAACAAGCCGATCGACAAATTCATCATCCGCCCCGTCGCGCTCACCTACAAGAAGGTGGTGCCCGAACCCATCCGCGACGGCGCGCGCAACATCATCAACACCATCTACGAGCCGGTGGTGGTGGTGAACGACATTTTGCAGCTGCGTCCGGGCCGGGCCGTCCGCACCGTTGCGCGCGTGCTGGTCAACGTGACGGTGGGCCTTGCCGGCCTGTTCGACATGGCCAAGCGCAAACCCTTCCACCTGCCCCACCACAACAACGGCTTTGCCGATACGCTGGGCTATTACGGCTTCAAGGGCGGGCCTTACCTGTATTTGCCGGTGCTGGGGCCGACCAATCTGCGTGATGGCATTGGCGCTGCGGGCGACTATTTCGCCCAGCCGCGCATTCTCGGCTTCATTGCCGAGCCAAGCGCCAAAAAGCCGATCTTCAACCGCAAGATCCGCATGGGCACCTATGGCACGGTCATCACCATTGTGGGCGGCATCGACACCCGCGCCCAGGCCGACGCCGAACTGACCGCGCTCGAGCGCTCATCGGTCGATCCTTACGCGGCGCTGCGCTCGTCCTACCTGCAATCGCGCGAGGCCGAGATCAACGAGCTGAAGACCCGCCATGGCCAGGCCGTAAAGGTGCCCGCCTTTGACGACCCGCTAGCGGATCCGGCCGCGACTCCGGCGGCTCCAGCGGCTCCGGCCCCCCCGGCTCCCGCAACGCCCACTCCCGCCAAGCCCGCGGGCTAGTTCTGGCGCTGGCGGTTGCGGCGGGCGCGATATTCCAGCCAGGGCCACAGGCCCAGCGCCACGCCGAACACCACATCGCGCAGCCGCAGCACAAGGCTGAGCGCAAGCGCCTGCGGCGCCGCCACGCCCAGCGCCGCGCCGGCCAGAACCGCGCCAGCCTCCTGCATGACAAGGCCGCCCGGCACGAAGAACAGGATCACCCGCGCCGAAGTCGCCGCGCTCTCGATGGCCAGCGCGCCGAACAGCGAGAGGTGCAGGCCAAACACTTGCGCTGCCAGCCACACCTGCACGCCCGACAGCCCCCAGGCCACCACATGCAGCGCAATGGCCAGCGGCAGGCCAGCCTTCTGGCGCGCCAGCTCACGCCGCATCAGGTGAGTCTCAGCGCGCACCCGGCGGCCCGTGCGGGTCTGTATCCAGTGCTGATGATGGCTGCTCGCGCGCCACACGCGCCACCCCACATAGGCCGCCACCGGCAGCAGCAGAGCCGCCGTCCATTCCGGCCGCCACGCCACATGCACATCGGGCATGGCCACCGCATTGCCGCCATGCCACCAGTGCCACAACACCCAGAAGGCCAGCGCCATATAGGGCAGCTCGGCAATCACCTCGGCGGCAATGTCGAGCGCGCGCAGCGCAACCGCCGCCCGGCCCCGCCCGCCCAGCAACACCACCACCCGCGCGCCCACCGCCTCGCCAAGACCGGGCGGGAAGATCAGCAGGTTGTGCGCCGCATCGCGCACCAGCCGCGCGATCAGGCTGGAGCCAAAGGGAATGCCCACCCGCAGCGCCTGTTGCGCCGCCGTGCACAGCAGGATGGCCAGAAACTGCACCGGCAGCACCACCAGCACCGCGCGCGGATCGATACTGCGCACGGCCTCGCCCAGCATTTGCCGCAAGGCCGGATTGGCCGCCACCGCCCCCAGCAACACCACCAGCAGCCCCAGCGGCCCGGCCATTGCCGCCCGCCGCGTGATAACGCCGGCGCGCGGGGCTGGTTGCGGCTGGTGGTGATGATCGGTGACAATGCTCATGGCGCGCGGCTCTAGGCGGCAAATGGGCGCAGGGCAATTGCGCAACATCAGTAGGCGCCGGCCTTCTTGCCGGCATGTCGCATTGCAGCGCAGGCTTGTCGCCCGCCTCGTTTTCGGCCACAGGCGCCAGACATGAAATCGAGCAGCCTTACCCGGGCGATACCGGTCGCCATTCGAGCCGCGGCGCGGCGTCCGCTGGTCACGCTGGGCGTGGCGGCCGCACTGGTGGTGCTGGCATTGGCCTTCGTGGCCACCGCCTTCGACATGACCACCGACACGGGCGAGCTGATCAGCCCACGCACGCAGTGGCGCCAGGACGAGGCCGCGGTCGAGACGGCCTTTCCGGGGCAGAAGGATTCGGTGCTGGTGGTGATCGACGGCGCCACGCCCGAGATTGCCGAGGATGCCGCCATCCGCCTGAACGAGGCGCTGGCCGCCGATGCCGCATCGGGCAAGAACGCGCATATCGTCGATGTGTCGCGCCCCGATGGCGGGGCGTTCTTCGACCGTGAAGGGCTGCTGTTTTCCTCGCTGCAGGACGTGCAGACCACCACGAAAAAGCTGATCGACGCGCAGCCCCTGCTGGGCGGGCTGGCCACCGATCCCTCGCTGCACGGCATTGCCACCACCATCGACACGATGGCCAAGGGCGCGGCCGACGGCACGCAGGACGCCAGCGGCCTTGGCGAACCGCTGACCCGCCTGTCGGGCACGATCGACGCACGTCTGGCCGGGCGGCCGGTGTGGTTCTCGTGGCAACGCCTGTTCTCGGGCAGCGGCGGCAGCGCGCTGGCCCCGCCCACGCGCCGGCTGCTGATGGTGCACCCGCGCCTGGCCTTTGGCGACCTTGAGCCGGGCTCGGACGCGGTGAACGCGATCAGGGCGGCAGCGGCCAGGCTGAACATCGATGCCGCTCACGGGCTGCGTATGGGGCTGACGGGCCAGGTGCCGCTGGCCGACGAGGAATTCGGCTCGATCCGCGAGAATATCGGGCTGGTGGGCCTGCTGATGGTGGTGGCCATGCTGGCCTGCCTGTGGCTGGCCACGCGCTCGTGGCGGTCGGTGGCGGCGATCATGCTGACCATCGTTGCCGGCCTTGTCATCACGCTGGCGCTGGGGCTGCTGGCGGTGCACCGGCTCAACCTCATTTCGGTGGCGTTCATTCCGCTGTTCGTGGGGCTGGGGGTCGACTTCGGCATTCAGGTGGCGGTGCGCTTCAACGCCGAACGCCGCGCCGGCGCTGCCCCCATGGACGCGCTGATGCGCCTGGCCGAGGCGATTGGCGAACCGCTCAGCCTTGCGGCAGGCGCGATCTTCCTGGCGCTGGGGGCCTTCCTGCCCACCGATTACGTGGGCATTGCCGAGCTGGGCGTGATTGCCGGCATGGGCATGGTCATCGCCTTTGTGCTCAACATCACGCTGCTGCCCGCGCTGCTGGTGCTGCTGCGCCCGCCGGTGCCCGCGCAGCGCGTGGGCTGGGCCGGCGCGCGCCCGCTCGATGCGTGGCTGCATGCCAACCGGCGCAATATTCTCATCGCCTTTGTGGGCGCCATGGCGGTGTCAATCACGCTGCTGGGCTGGGTGCGGTTCGATTTCAACCCGCTGCACCTGCGCGACCCCAATGCGCCGGCCATGCGCGAGCTGGCCAATCTGATGAAGGACCCCGACCGCACCCCCAACACCATCGCCATCCTGACGCCCAATGCCAACGCGGCCGGCGCGCTGGCCCAGCGGCTGGAAGGCCACAGCGAAGTGGCCCATGCGGTCACCATCGACAGCTTCGTGCCCGAGGCGCAGGACCTCAAGCTGGCGCTCATTCAGGACGCCTCGCTGCTGCTCGACCCGGCGATCAACCCGTTTGACCTGCCGCAGACCAGCGACGACGCCACCACCGTTGCCGCGCTGCGCAAGGCGGCGGTCTCGCTCGATGCGCTGGCGCATGCGCGGCCCGGGCGCCTTGGCCAGTCGGCCGCGGCGCTGTCCCGCAGCTTCAACGCGCTGGCCGCCGCCCCTGCCACCCGTCGCGCCGAGATCGCGGGCGTGC
>DATMUT010000214.1:0-3780 GCA_035563755.1 Novosphingobium sp. | reverse complement strand
CGTCCGCGTCGACAAGAGCGGCGACCAGCTCAAGACGGTGAGCATGTTCCTGTTCGATGCGGCGGGGCAAATGGTGGCGCGGCTTGAGCGGGCGCTGCTGCGCGCGGTGGCGCAGGCCTATCGGCCCGAGCTGGCGGGGATCTATCATCTGGCCATGCCGGATGCTGGCCGCAACGACGGGGCGGCGCCGTTGTCCGCGCGGGTGGCGGAGCATTTCGAGCGGGTTGGCCTGCCTGTGGTGAGCGAGGGCTGGTTGCTGCTGCGGGCGCATATGCGCGCGGCGGTGGCCGAGGCGCTGCGCGGCTTTGCCGACAGGGGCGGGGCGGTCGATCCGGTGGCGCTGCTGGCCAATGCTGGAGAGAATGCGCCATTGCGCGCTCATGTGGCGATGTTGCTGGCCGATGCGGTCGAGGGTGGCGCTCTGCTGGAGGGGGGCAGCCATCTGGCCCTTGCCGACACGACGGGGCAGCCCGAAGCGGCGCTGATTCTGGGCGCGCTGGCGGCCGAGTTCCCAATGGCGGCGGCCGATCTGGCGCTCTCGGCGCAGGCTGCCGAAGGGGTGGCCGGGCTGTTTGGCGGGACGGTTCCGGCCGCACGGCGAGTGGCTCTGTTGCAGCGCTACGAGGCCGGCTCGCTGCGATTGGCGCCTTTGAGCGAGGCGGTGCTGGGGATGATGGATGCCCTGGGTGGCGGGCTGCACGTGGTTGTGGCCGAAAATGGCGGTGCCGGGCTGCTGTCGGCGCTGGCCGATCGCGCGGCGCGGGGGGCGCTGCGCCTTTCGGTGGCGGCCGGTGACAGTGCCTCGGCCGAACGTTTGCGCCGCCGCATGCCTCAGGGCGAGACGATCGAGGTGATCGACCTGTCGGCCGGGGCGGGCATGTGCTGCGATGTGGTGCTGGCTGCGGGCGTGCACGATGCGGGCGCGGTGGCGGCTTTTACGCGCCTGTTGCGGCCGGGCGGGGTGCTGGTGGCAGCGCATGTGCGGCGCGACAGTCTGAGCCGGTTTCAGCTTGGCCCGGCCGACGTAGCCGAGGAGGCGGGAATGGCTGCGCCGCTGGCAGGGCAGGCGGGCCTGGCCGATCTGCGCCAGTTTGTGGCCGAGGACGAGGGGCTTGAGCTGTGTGTGGCCGTGCGGCAGGTCGAAAGCGAAGTGGCGGTGCAGCTGACCGGCAACGGGGCGTTGGCGCCAGTCTTGAGCCGCGCGGGGTTGAAGGTGACGCTGCTGGGCGCGGGCGATGTTGCGCAGCTGGGCGTGGATCTGGTGTGGGCGCCGCCGGGCGATGTGGCTCATGGCGGTCTGGCCGACGTGCTCATGGGTCTGCGCGCGCTGCTGCTCGACCTGGCGGCTTTGCCAGCGCGGCCAAGGGTGTGGATCTGGGCCGGGCAGGCAGGAGCCGCCACAGCTGCTTTGCGCGCCTTCGCGCGCGTTGCCATGAACGAATTTGCCGATATCGATCTGCGCTTTGTGCAGGGCGCGGATGCGACCGCGCTGGCCGCAAGGCTTGCCGCTCCGGGGCGCGAGCGCGAGGTGGTGTTGGGCGCAAACGGGCAGCAGGTGGCGCGCCTGCGTCATGGCCTGCCGCTGGTCGCGGGCAAGGATGAGGCGCAGGCACTGGCGCTGCGCTTTCCGCGCCCCGGCATGCTCGAGAATTTCCACTGGGTCGAGGTTGCCAGGCCGGAACCGGGGCCGGGCGAGGTGGCCGTGGAGCTGGTCGCCACGGGCCTGAATTTCCGCGACGTGATGTTGGCTATGGGGCTGCTGGCCGACGATGTGCTGGACGAGGGGCTGGCGGGTGCGGTCTATGGGCTGGAATGTGCCGGCCGGGTCGTGGCGCTGGGCCAGGGGGTGAGCCGGTTTGCCATTGGCGATCTGGTCATCGGTTTTGGCCAGAGCAGCTTTGCCAGCCACGCTGTGGGGCCGCATCAGGCCTTTGTGCCCCTGCCCGAAGGGGTTGCGCCAGAGGCGGGCGCCGGGCTGCCGGTGGCATTCTTCACCGCATGGTATGCGCTTGTCGAATGCGCGCGGTTGCGCGCGGGCGAAACGGTGCTGATCCACGGCGGCGCCGGGGGCGTGGGGCTGGCGGCAATCCAGATCGCGCGGGCGGCCGGGGCCAGCGTCATTGCCACCGTGTCCAGCCCCGACAAGGCGGCGCTGGCCAGGCTTTACGGCGCGGCGCATGTGTATGACAGCCGCAGCCTCGATTTTGTCGAGCAGGTGCGCGCCTCGCACGGCGGGGTCGATGTGGTGCTCAACAGCCTGTCGGGCGAGGCGATGCGCGGGTCGCTGCGCACCTTGCGTCCGCGGGGGCGCTTCGTCGAACTGGGCAAGCGTGATTATGTGGCCAACAGCGCGCTGGCGCTGCGTCCGTTCCGGCGTAATCTGGCCTATTTCGGGGTGGATGTTGACCAGATCCTCGCGCTCGATCCGGAATTGACGGCCATCGGGCTCGAGGCCATCGCGCAAGGGTTTGCCAGCGGCGCCTATCTGCCGCTGCCCACCATGACCTATGGTTCGGGGCAGATTGCCGAGGCTTTTCGCCTTATGCAGTCGGCCGGGCACGTGGGCAAGATCGTGGTCGCCGCGCCGCCGCTGGGCAATGTGCCATCGCTGTGCGCGGGCGAATTTGTGCCGGGCGCGGGCGTGCAACTGGTTGTGGGCGGCACGCGCGGATTTGGCCTGGCCACAGCGCTGTGGCTGGCCGATCGCGGGGCGCGGCGGCTGGTGGTCGCCAGCCGAGCGGGCAGGGTGGACCCGGCGCATATGCCCCGCATTGCCGAACTGCGTGCGCGCGGCATCTTGTTCGAGGTGATGGCGCTGGATGTGACCGATGCCGCCGCCGTGCACGAACTGGTGGCCAGCGTGACGCAAGCGCACGGGGCTATTTCGGGTGTGTGGCACACGGCGGTCGATCTGGCCGACGGCATGATCGAGGGGCTGGACGAGGCGGCGCTGGCGCGCGTGCTGGCGCCCAAGGTGGCCGGTGCCACGCATCTGCATCAGGCAACGCAGGGCCAGCCGATCGAGCATTTTGTCATGTTCTCATCGGCTTCGGCGCTCATCGGCAATCCGGGGCAGGGAGCCTATGCCGCTGCCAACGGCTGGATGGAGGGGCTGGCGCGCGAGCGGGTGGCGGCGGGTCAGCCAGCGCTGGCGGTGCAATGGGGCGCGATTGCCGATGTGGGGCTGCTGGCCGATCGTGGTGAAACGCTGGCAAGCCTGAGCCGTATTGCCGGCGTGAGCGGCATGCAAAGCGCCGAGGCACTGGCGCGGCTGGCGCGCGTGCTGGGCTTTGGCGCAAGGCTGGCCGACCCGGTCGTCACCATTTCCGACTTTGCCGAGGATGGCGCGCTGTTTTCGCTACCGGTGCCGTCCTCGCCTGCCTTTGCCGCGCATTTTGCGCTGCGGGCCAGCAGCCTGGGCAGCGCGGGCAAATCGCTGGCCGAATTGGTCGAGGGGCTGGACGAGGCTGAGGCGCAGCGGCTGGTGGTGGCGATGCTGGCCGAAGAGGCAGCGGCGATCATGCGGTTGGCCGTGGCCGAGGTCGATCTCGACGCATCGCTCGACAGTCTGGGCATGGACTCGCTCATGGCGCTGGAACTGCGGATGAGCATCGAGAGCAAATATCAGGTCGAACTGCCGATGATGGCGATCAGCGCGGTGGGCAACCTGAAGGAACTGGCGCAGCGCATTGTGATGCTGGTGCGCAGCGATGAGGATGAAGCGGCCGGGGTGCCGCTTTCGGATGTGGAAAGCTCGCTCATCGCGATTCATGGCGGGGG
>DATMUT010000213.1:0-4695 GCA_035563755.1 Novosphingobium sp. | reverse complement strand
CGCGCATGGTTGGGCCGCGATCGATGGCATCGGCGCGGTTTTGCCCCGCCGCGCGCCGCGCCGTTCTTGACGCGGACTCCCTGCCGGGGCCATTATCCGCACCAGTTTTCCACTCCATCAGGGCAAGACCGAAACGGCCATGGCGACAAGGGCCTACACCCGAGCGGGCGCGAACTGGCGCCTTATTTTGCGGCGCAGTGTTCTGCGCAGCGCCGAACTGCTGGGCGCGGGGCTGCTGGTGGCGCTGGCGGTGTTCCTGGCGCTGGCGCTGGCCAGCTATCACCAGACCGACCCCTCGCCCTCGACGGCGGCGGGCGGGCCGGTGCTGAACTGGATGGGCTGGCCGGGTGCTTGGCTGGCCGAAAGGGCGCTGTTCACGCTGGGGCCAGTGGCGGGGCTGTTCCTGCCGCTGTTGCTGGTGTTTGCCCGGCAGTTGTGGCGCATAGCCGACGCCGCCGCCGACAATGCCGAGGACGAGGATATTGCCCGCGCCATGCAGCCGCGCCACTGGCTGCGCCCGGCAGCGTTGCTGGTGCTGGGCATGGCGCTTATCGCCACGGCGCTCACGCTGGGCTTTGGCGACCGGCCCATTAACCTGCCGGCTTCGGCGGGCGGGGTGGCCGGGCTGCTGGGGGCGGCGCTGGTACATGCGCTGGCGGGGCTTTTGCCCGAGGCGGGGCGGTTCTGGCTGGCGCTGGCGGTGGGCACGGTGTGCGCCTGCGCCGGCGTGGCGCTGGTTACGCGCGTGTTCGCCATCGACTGGGGCAACCTGCTGTCGATCTCGCTGGCCTGGCACCGCGAGCGGCGTGCCGGCAGCGCGCAGGCTTGTGAGGACGAGGAGGCCATGCCCGCCCCCGCGCGCAAGACCCGCGCCAAGGCCGAGCCGCGCGAGAACCCCATTCCCTTCACGCCCGATCCGCCAGCGGGCGCTGGCCCGGCGGCCGGCGCGCGCAAACCGCCCGAGATCAGCGATCCGGCCCGCGCGGCAAAGCCTGCCGAGCTGACCTCGCTGGCCAAGCAGGGAGACCTGTTCGATGCCTGCGAGCTGCCCGCGCTCGACCTGCTCAACGATCCGCCCGCCGATTCGGGGCCAAAGATCGACAAGCTGGCGCTCGAACGCAACGCGCGCCTGCTCGAGACCGTACTCGACGATTTCAACGTGAAGGGCGAGGTGACGGGCGTGCGCACCGGCCCGGTCGTCACCATGTACGAGCTGGAGCCAGCGCCGGGCACCCGCGCCAGCCGCCTGATCGGCCTGGCCGACGACGTGGCCCGCAACATGAGCGCCATTTCGGCCCGCGTCTCGCCCATTCCGGGCCGCACGGTCATGGCCATCGAGCTGCCTAACGTCGACCGGCAAATGGTCAGCTTCAAGGAAATGGTGGCCAGCGAGGCGTTTGTGGGCGCCAAGGGGCAGCTGCCCATCATTCTGGGCAAGGACATTGCCGGCGAGCCGGTGGTGGCCGACCTGGCCACCATGCCCCACCTGCTGGTGGCGGGCACGACCGGTTCGGGCAAGTCGGTGGGGCTCAACTGCATCCTGCTCTCGCTGCTCTATCGCCTCACGCCCAAGCAGTGCCGGATGATCCTGGTCGACCCCAAGGTGCTGGAGCTGAAAAGCTACGAGGATATTCCCCACCTGCTCAGCCCCGTGGTGACCGAGCCGGCCAAGGCCGTGCGCGCGCTGAAGTGGGCGGTCGAGGAGATGGAGCGCCGGTATCGCCAGATGAGCGAGATCAACGTGCGCAATATCGTCAACTTCAACGAGAAGGTGAAGTCGGCAGCCGCCAAGGGCAAGCCGCTGGGCCGGCGGATCACCGTGGGCTTTGACCCCGACACCGGCGAGGAGCTGGTCGAGGACAAGCAGCTGGATTATCAGGTGCTGCCGCTCATCGTCGTCATCGTCGACGAGCTGGCCGACCTGATGGTGACGGTGGGCAAGGAGGTCGAGGTGCTGATCCAGCGTCTGGCGCAGAAATCGCGCGCGGCCGGCATCCACCTCATCATGGCGACGCAGCGCCCCTCGGTCGACGTCATCACCGGCGTCATCAAGGCCAACCTGCCCACGCGTATCTCGTTCGCGGTCACCAGCCGCATCGATTCGCGCACCATTCTGGGCGAACAGGGCGCCGAGCAGTTGCTTGGCAAGGGCGACATGCTGTTCAAGCCCTCGTCCGACCCGATCAAGCGCGTCCACGGGCCTTTCGTGAGCGACGAGGAGGTCGAGAAGATCGCCGATCACTGGCGCGCGCAAGGGGCGCCGGAATACGTCGATTCGGTCACCGAAGAGCCAGAGGAAGGCAGCTTCGGCTTCGACGACCTGGAGGCGACGGCCAGCGACAACCCCGAGGAGCGCAAGTACATCCAGGCCTGCCACATCGTGTTCGAGAGCCAGAAAGCCTCGACCAGCTGGCTGCAGCGGCAGATGGGCGTGGGCTACAACACCGCCGCCAAATGGATCGAGCGGATGGAGAACGACGGGCTGGTGGGCCCGGCCAACCATGTGGGCCGGCGCGAGATCTATCGCGACAAGGAAGGCCAGCCGCTCTGAGGCCGGGCGAGCCGGCTGTGCGCTAATATATTCGGGCCAAGACCGCTCCGCGCGCCGAGTCGCGGGGCGGTTTGCGCCACCTTTCGGGCGCGCCGCCGGCCTTTGCGCACAGGCGAAACTTTCGGCCAAAGCGGGGCGCTAGGTCCATTTTTATCGCCCGCGCCCTGCCGCATTTCGGCGCAAACCCTGCCTCGATAAACCGGCAAGACACGCTGTTTCATAGGGTTGCGCCCGCCCGCCAGCCTGCCCCCGGCAGCGCCGGCCCGGGAACGTTGCGGCCTGTGGAGCGTTTTCAACTTATCCCCGGTGAGCGGGTGCGAAAGCCGACGAACCGTTTCGTCGACGCGGTGGGCGGCTGTGCCCTTACATTCCCTATTTAAGGTTTGCCCCCTAGAACCCGTTGCGTGGCTGCCACAGTCAAGTGGTGTTCTGACGGGGTCTACCGAGTGTCGCTGAAAGCTGTTTTCGGTCTGCGCAAGCTTGCTGCTGGTATCGCCCTCTCGGTTTCCGTTCTTGCCACTCCCGCTTTTGCCGGCGCGCTGCAGTGCGCACCCTATGCCCGCGAAGTCTCGGGCATTGACCTGCACGGCGCGGCTGGCGGCTGGTGGGATCAGGCTGCCGGCACCTATGACCGCGGCCAGACCCCCAAGGTCGGCGCGGTGCTGGCCTTCCGCGCTACCCACTCGATGCGTTCGGGCCACGTTGCCATGGTGCAGAAGGTGATCGACGCCCGCCACGTGCTGCTCAACCACGCCAACTGGTCGCGCCCCGGCATGGTCGAGCGTAACGCCATGGCCGAGGACGTTTCGGCCAATGGCGACTGGAGCCAGGTGCGCGTGTGGTACGCCCCCATCCACGATCTGGGCCTGCGCGCTTCGCCCGCCTATGGCTTCATCTACAGCAACGCGCCGCGCGGTGGCGAGCTGGCACTGGCCGACACGGGCGCTGCTGCCAACTGATTACAGCCTGCCCGGCTGACGAAACGGGCAAAATTCAGGGCATGAACGGCGCGGCCACATCGGCCGGCACACGGGCCAGACGCCCGCTCTCCCTGTCAATCATCGCCCAAGTGGTGCGCGCCGAAACGATCGGCCTTGTCGCACCGGCGTCTTCCATCCGGTAGAAATCCACGCGACGGTCGAACCGCGCGCCCTGCGGGGCTGCGTCGATCCAGGTTTGCGCGCGCACGGCCTGCCCCTGCGCGATATTGCCGCGATAATCGATCTCGTGACGGGTCACGACCCAGACATAGCGCGCCACATGGTCCGGATCGGCATCGCTTTCCCAATGGGCGGTGGCGATGGCCTCCATCCATTGCACCCACACGGCGTTGTTCACATGGCCCAGAACATCGATATGTTCCGGGCCAGCGGTGAACAGCTGCGAGAAACTGTTGGCCATGACGCCGCGTTAAACCGCCACGCCCAGCTGCCACAGGATGAAGGCGAACTCCTCGGCCGTCTCGGTCAGGCTTTCAAACCGGCCCGACTTGCCGCCGTGCCCTGCGCCCATGTTGGTTTTCAGGATCAGCTCGTTGGCGTCGGTTTTCAGCTCGCGCAGTTTGGCCACCCATTTGGCCGGCTCCCAATAGGTCACGCGCGGGTCGTTGAGGCCCGCTGTCACCATCAGCGGCGGATAGCTTTGCGCGCTCACCCGGTCATAGGGCGAGTAAGAGGCGATCAGCTCGAAGGCGGCCTTGTCCTCGATGGGGTTGCCCCATTCGGGCCATTCGCCCGGCGTCAGCGGCAGGCTTTCGTCCAGCATCGTGCTCAGCACATCGACAAAGGGCACATGCGCCACCACCGCGCCCCACAGATCAGGCGCATCGTTCATCACCGCGCCCATTAGTTCGCCACCGGCCGAACCGCCGCTGATGCTGATGCGCCCATCGGCGGTATAGCCCAAATCCACCAGCCCGCGGGCCACATCGACGAAATCGTTGAAGGTGTTGGTGCGCGCCTCGCGCTTGCCCGCCTTGTACCAGGCGCGGCCCATGTCATCGCCGCCGCGAATATGCGCGATGGCATAGGCAAAGCCGCGATCGACCAGCGACAGGCGCGCGGTCGAGAAACCGGGCGCGATGGCGATGCCATAGGCGCCATAACCATACAGGTGCAGCGGGCCCCCCGTTGCGCGATCCCGCC
>DATMUT010000212.1:0-4338 GCA_035563755.1 Novosphingobium sp. | reverse complement strand
GAGCCGATCCTGAGCCGGGTGGAATCGGCGGCTCTGGCTGACCCTGAGCTGTCGATGGTGTCGGTTGTGCTGCCCAGCCAGACCGAGAATGCCGACTGGTCGCAGCCGGGTGGCTCTGCCTCGAAGAGCTATGGCAATCTGGCGCTGGCTGACAAGCCGGCGCGCCAGTGGAGCGCGCCCATTGCCGGCGCGAACGAGCGCCGCCGACTGGCCGCCGCGCCGGTCGTGGGCGGCGGGCTGCTGTTTGCCTATGACACGCTGGGCGTGCTGCATGCCTTTGACGTGGCATCGGGCAAGGAAGCATGGACTGCCTCTTTTGCCGTTGCCGGCACGACCGAGGACGCCGTTTTCGGTGGTGGTGCCAGCTATGACGATGGCAAGGTGTTTGTCACGACCGGCATTGGCGAAGTGGCCGCGCTCGACGCCAAGACGGGCAAGCAGCTGTGGAAGGTCAAGCCGGCAGGCCCGCTGCGCGGCGCGCCGACGGTGGCTTTTGGCGCCGCTTTCGTGATGACGCAGAACAACGAGATCCACGCCCTCAATATTACGGACGGGACGACGTTGTGGCAGGAATCGGCCTCGCTTGGTTCGACGGGCGTGTTTGGCGTGGCAGCGCCGGCGGCCGGGCAGGGCACGGTCGTGGCCGGCTTCTCGACCGGCGAGTTGATCGCTTTCCGTTATGAAAACGGCCGCAGTTTGTGGAACGATGCGCTCGCTCGCACTTCGCTCTCGACCAGCGTTGGCGTGCTGACCGACATCGACGCCGACCCCATCATCGACCGCGGCCGCGTGTACGCGCTGGGCCAGGGCGGGCGCATGGCTGCCTATGAGCTGGTGAGCGGCCAGCGCATCTGGGAGCTGAACCTGGCCGGCATTTCCACCCCTGCCATTGGCGGCGAGTGGATCTTCACCCTGACCGACGAGGGCAAGCTGCTGTGCATCGCCCGCTCGACCGGCAAGGTGCGCTGGGTGTCGCAGCTGGCCCGCTTCAAGAAGCCGAACAAGAAGGAAGGCCCGATCTACTGGACCGGCCCGGTGCTGGCCGGCGACAAGCTGTGGCTGACCAATTCGGAAGGCGATGTCTATTCGGTGAGCGCGGCTGATGGCTCGGCCACACGCTTCACCTCGCTGCGCGCGCCCATCTCGCTGGCGCCGATCGTGGCGGGCGGGCGCATGTATGTGCTCGACGACAGCGGCACGATTACCGCTTTCAAGTAAGGCATGGCGACAAAGGGCTGCAGCGTTTGCGGCCCTTTAACCACTACGGACTAGGCCGGGGGCATGGATAGATCCGCCCCCGCCAGCCAGCCAGCGTCCGCCCTTCGCCCGGCCAGCGACGTGTCGGTCGGCGTGGGGCTGGTTGGCCTGGTGGCGTTGGCGGCCTGGGTGCTGGTGTGCCGCAACTGGGCGCAGCTGGCCGATCTGATGGGCCTGCCGGGGCCGCGCCGGGTGATGGACGGGCCGCTGGCCTCGGTCGCTTCGGTGGCGGTGGTGGCGCTGGCCATGACGGCCTGGTCGCTGCTGGTCGACAAGGTGCATCACCATCCCGATACCGGCATAGACTGGGCCAATCCGCGGCCCCTTCGTGACATTCGCGGCATCAGCGCGGTCAAGCTGGTGGGCCTGTGGGGCACTTGGGCGGCGATCGGCATGTTCTATTGCCTGGGCCGCTGGTACTGGCAGGGCAGCTGGCTTTTCGCCCTGCACCTGATTGGCGTGGCGGTGGTGCCCATGGCGCTACTCAGCATCCCCTATGTGCTGTGGCTCGACCGGGTGCTGGTGCGCCCGCAGGACGGTGCCTGGCACTTTGGCGCATGGCTGCTGGGGCGCGACGGGGTGGACCGGCAGGCGGCCCTGCGCCACGCCCGCAGTTGGGCGGTGAAGGGCTTTTTCACGGCTTTCATGTTCTCGATCCTGCCGGCGGGCTTTGGCGCGGTGGTGCGCTTTGATGCCAGCCATCTGGGCGATCCGGTGGCCAGCGTGAACTGGCTGATCGACATCCTGTTCATGGTCGACGTGCAGGTCGGCACGGTGGGCTATCTGCTCACCCTGCGCCCGCTGTGCGCGCAGATCCGCAGCGCCAACCCGTATTTCGACGGCTGGGTGGCCGCGCTCATCTGCTATCCGCCTTTCGTGCTGATGGGCGGGGGCGGGCCGCTCGACTATCATGCCGGGGCCAGCGACTGGGTGGCTCTCACGCAGGGCTGGCCGGTGGTGCAATGGGTTTGGGGCCTGTGGCTGGTCGGGCTGACGGCGGCCTATGCCTGGGCGACGGTGGCCTTTGGCCTGCGCTTTTCCAACCTGACCTATCGCGGCGTGCTTACACATGGGCCTTACGCGCTCACACGCCACCCGGCCTATCTGTCGAAGAACCTGTTCTGGTGGTGCTCGACCCTGCCGTTTCTGCCGGCCACGCATTCAGCGGTCGATGCGGTGCGCAATACCGCGATCCTGGCGGTAGTCAGCGCGGTGTATTGGTGGCGCGCCAAAACCGAGGAGCGCCACCTGATGGCCGAGGACGCGAAATACCGCGCCTATCATGCCTGGGCAGGCGCCCATGCGCCCGCCACCCGCGCGCTGGCGTGGGCCGAGCGCGCGATGGGCTGGCGCTGACTTACAGTTCCTGCGCGCCGGCGATGTCGTAGATGGTGACCTTGCGCTCGGTCATGCCCATGTCGGCCCGCACGCGGCCCCATTCGGCCATGTGCGGCGCGGCCAGATGCGCCGAGAGCGCCTCGCGGTCCTCCCAGCTCTCGTTGACGCGGAACAGGCCCGGCTCGAGCACGTCCTCGCACACGTCATAGGCAATGCAACCCGCCTCGGCGCGGGTTTGCGCCACCACATCGCGGACGAGCACGCGGGCTTCGGCCACATGGTCGGCAGGCAGGCGGAAACTGGCCAGAACGAGGATCATCAGAAGCTCTTTTCCTGATAGACACGCGAAAGATCACCGCCCCACTCGCCATGATAGAGGTCGAGCAGGCGCTGGGCGGGCACCTTGCCGGTGCGCACGATGTCGTCGAGCGGGCCAAGGAAGCCGGTCTCGTCATCGCCCGCATCGTTGAGCTGTGCGCGGGCGCGCAGGCCGCTACGCGCAATGTCGAGCACTTCGGCCGCGATGTCGCGCAGCTTGCCGCCGCCCGGCAGCGGCGCGTCGAGCGCCAGCTTTGGCACCGCATTGCGCAGCGCCTCGCGCCCTTCCATGTCCCAGCCCTTGACCAGATCCCACGCCGCGTCGAGCGCGCCCTGATCGTAAAGCAGGCCCACCCACAGCGCCGGCAGCGCGCAGATGCGGCTGGTGGGGCCGCCATCGGCGCCGCGCATCTCGAGGAAGCTTTTCAGGCGCACCTCGGGGAAAGCGGTCGAGAGATGGTCGATCCAGTCGCTCATGCGCGGCAGTTCTCCCGGCAGTGCGGGCAGCTTGCCGGCCATGAAGTCGCGGAACGACTGTCCCGCCGCGTCGATATACTTGCCGTCGCGGAAGACGAAATACATCGGCACGTCGAGCATGTAATCGACATAGCGCTCGTAGCCGAAGCCGTCCTCGAAGACGAAGGGCAGCATGCCGGTGCGCGCCGGATCGGTGTCGGACCAGATGTGCGAGCGGTACGAGAGGAAGCCATTGGGCCGCCCCTCGGTAAAGGGCGAATTGGCGAACAGGGCGGTGGCCAGCGGCTGCAGCGCCAGCGACACGCGGAACTTCTGCACCATGTCGGCTTCCGAGCCGTAGTCCAGATTGGTCTGGATGGTGCAGGTGCGCAGCATCATGTCGAGGCCCATCGACCCCACGCGCGGCATGTGCCGCAGCATGATGGCATAACGGCCCTTGGGCATGATCGGCAGCTCTTCGCGGGTCTTGTCGGGCCACATGCCCAGTCCCAGAAAGCCGGTTTCGGTATGTTCGCCAATGGCTTTCACCTGGGCCACATGGCGGGCGCTCTCGGCGCAGGTCTGGTGCAGGTTCTCCAGCGGCGCGCCCGACAGCTCAAGCTGGCCCGCCGGTTCGAGGCTGACCGTGCCATCCTCGCCCTTCATGGCGATGATGTGGCCGCCCTCGACAATATCTTCCCAGCCGAACCGGCGCAGCGCCACCAGCAGGTCGTGAATGCCGCCCGGCTCGTCATAGGACGGCGCGTGATGGTCGCCCGTGCGATAGACGAACTTTTCGTGTTCGGTGCCGATACGCCAGCGTTCGCGGGGTTTCTCGCCCTTGGCCATGGGTTCGGCCAATTGATCGCGCCCCGTGATGATGGGATCTTCGACGTCGGATACCTGCCTGGTGCTCATGGCGCACTCCCTAGAACGCGCGGCGGGCGCGCGCCAGCACAAATCACAAAT
>DATMUT010000211.1:0-7396 GCA_035563755.1 Novosphingobium sp. | reverse complement strand
TGGCGTTGTGCGCCCGGTGCAAATGGGCGAGCGCGACCCAATCATGGCGCAACTGCGCCTGGCCTGGTGGCGCGACCGGCTAAAGGAGCCCTCGGCGCAATGGCCCAAGGGCGAGCCTTTGCTGGCCGCACTTGCCGATTGGCAGGACGGACACGGTGTGCTGGTCGCTCTGGTCGACGGCTGGGAGGCGATGCTGGCCGAGGCGCCTCTGGACATGGGCGCGATGGGCCAGCTGGCGGATGGGCGCGTTACAGCCTGCGTGGCTATTGCTTCGGGCGATGCGGTCGAGCGGATGGCGCGGGGCTGGGCTCTGGGTGAAATGCTGGACCAACCGGCGCATCCCGACGAAACCGCCGCGCTGCAGGCAGCCGCGCAAGCCCATGATTGGCGGCGCGGGGGCCTGCCCCGTGCAATGCGGCCGCTGGCGGTGCTGCATGGACTGGCTGCTCGCCATGTAAAGGGCAAGAAAACCGATACTATTGGTGCGTTGATTGCGTCAATGCGGCTTGGCTTGTTTGGATATTAGGGTAAACCCCTAGCCCTGGCTAAAGGGGCGGGAATTGTGACGAAGAGGCATTTCGTAACCAGCAGTCATTTTGTCTTGGGCGGGGTCGCTGCGTTGGCCATGGCCGGGGCAGGGGTGTTCTGGTGGGCCGGCAGGGCGGAGATGGACCGGCGCACGCCGCCTGCCGTCGCCTCGCCGCCTTCGGCCGATTCGCCCATAGATTTGCCCAGCGGCGATCCCGATGCGCGCGGCGGCGCGCTGCCCACGGCGGTGAAGAAAACCGTCTCGCCGGAGGAGCGCCGGTTTAACCGCTATGATCGCAACCGCGACGGGCGGATCACCCGCAACGAAATGCTCAGCACCCGCGTCAAGGCGTTTCAGAAGCTGGACACCAATCACGACAATCTGCTCAGCTTCGAGGAATGGGCGGTCAAGACGTCGAACCGCTTCAAGGAAGTCGACCGCAATGGCGACGGCGTGATCGGCCGCGACGAACTGGCCGCCTATTACGCCGAACAGGACCGCAAAAAGGCCGAGCGAGCCAAGGCGCGCGCATCGGCCTGTGCCTGCGCGCCGGGCGGGCGTGCAGGGGCGCCGGGCAAGGGCGCCCCTAGCGAGGATGACGAGGACTGAACCGGGATGGTTAGGCCAGCGCTGCCAGCCAGTCCGCCATGTCGGCCTTGGCGCGCTCGGTATAGACCTGCTTGCGCATGGGTTTCTTCAGCTTCTTTTCGGTCACGATGGGCGGGAACAGGCCGAAATTGATGTTCATCGGCTGATAGGTTTCGGCCTCGGCATCGCCGGTGATATGCGCCAGCAGCGCGCCCAGCGCCGTCGTGCGCGGCGGCGATTGCCATTGCCTGCCGGCGATCTGGCCGGCGGTCATGACGCCGGCCAGCAGGCCGACGCTGGCGCTTTCGACATAGCCCTCGCAGCCGGTGATCTGCCCGGCGAAGCGGATATGGGGCGCGGATTTCAGCCGCAGCTCGCGGTCCAGCAAAGTGGGCGAGTTCAGGAACGTATTGCGGTGCAGCCCGCCAAAACGCGCGAATTCGGCGTTTTCCAGCCCCGGAATCAGGCGGAACACGCGCTGCTGCTCGGCATATTTCAGCTTGGTCTGGAAACCGACCATGTTCCACAGCGTGCCCAGCACATTGTCCTGCCGCAGCTGCACCACCGCATAGGGCCAGCGCCCCGTGCGCGGATCGTCGAGGCCCACCGGCTTCATCGGACCGAAGCGCAGCGTATCCTCGCCCCGCTCGGCCATCACCTCGACCGGCATGCAGCCGTCGAAATAGGGGGTGTTGGCCTCCCACTCCTTGAACACGGTCTTCTCGCCGGCCAGCAACTCCTCGCGGAAGGCCAGATACTGCTCCTTGTTCATCGGGCAGTTGATGTAATCCTTGCCGTCGCTGCCCAGCGCGATCGAGGCCTCGGCTCCCTTGTCCCAGCGCGCGGCGCGCCAGGCGATCTCCATGTCGATGCTCTCGCGATAGACGATGGGGGCGATGGCGTCGAAGAAGGCCAGAGCGTCGGCCCCGGTGGCAGCGCCAATGCTCCCGGCCAGCGAGGCAGCGGTCAAAGGCCCGGTGGCAACGATGGTCAGCCCCTCGGAGGGCAGCGTATCGATCCGCTCGCGCGCCAGCGTCAGCGTGGGTTGCGATGTCAGGGCATTCTCGATCTCGCGGCTGAACACGTCGCGGTCGACGGCAAGGGCGCTGCCGGCGGGCACGCGGGCCGTATCGGCCGCGCGCATGATGAGCGAATCCAGCCCGCGCATTTCGTGATGCAGCAGGCCCACGGCATTGGCGGTATCATCGTCGGAACGCAGCGAGTTGGAACAGACCAGCTCGGCAAGGCCATCGCCCTGATGGGCGGGGCTGCGGTTGCCTTCTGCATCGCCGCGCATTTCCGACAGGCGCACGCGCACGCCCCGCCGGGCCAGTTGCCATGCCGCCTCGCTGCCGGCGAGGCCGCCGCCGATAATGTGTACATCGTGTGTCATGATCGCGCCGGGCAACAGCAAACGGCGCGCGAAGTCAAGCCGGCAGGGGCGTTAAATCGCGGGCAGGACCAGCGTGCCGGCTGCATCGCGTGTCAGTGACGCATGGGCGCGCATGGCCGAAAGCGGCAGATCGGCATAGACATGGGGGAACAAGGCCCCACCGCGCGAGACTTCCCATTTGACCGCGCCGGGGTGCGCCGCCTCGACCGCGGCCAGATCAACCGCCGCCAGAAACAGGTCGCTTTGCCCGGCGAAATGCTTGGTCACCGTGCCGTCGAGCTGGGCCAGTGCCGAGAGGTGGATATATCCATCGGCCAGATCGACCGGCGCGCCGGCAAAGGCGCCCCGGTCGAGCCAGTCGGCCATCTGGGGTGCGGTCAGCACCTTCCAGACGATGTTGGGCGTATCGCTCATTCCTCGCCGGCGTCGGGCGTTGCGGGCGGCGTTTCAGCACCGGCCTCGGCCCCGTCGGAATCGTCGGCCTCGCCGTTTTCGCCTTCGGCCAGGCGCACGGCCGAAACGACATGCTCCTGATCGGCCACGTTGAACAGGCGCACACCCGCGCTGCCACGCCCGATGACGCGCAGCGAAGCCAGCGGTAGGCGAATGAGCTTGGCCTGATCCGTCACGAGCATCAGCTGGTCGGCTTGCACTGCCGGGAAGCTGGCAACAACGGCGCCATTGCGGGCGATGTTGTCGATGTTGGTGATGCCCTGACCGCCACGGCCGGTGCGGCGATATTCATAGGCCGACGAGAGCTTGCCATAGCCATTGGCGCAAACGGTCAGGATGAACTGTTCGCGCTCGGCCAGCTCGGCAAAGCGGCCCGCGCTCATCTGTGGATCGCTGTCCTTCTCGGCCTTCCACGGGGCGTAGCGCAGATAGTCGTCGCGCTCGTCCTGGTCTTTCACGCCCACGCGATGCAGGATCGAGAGCGAGATGACCTCGTCGTCGCCCTTGAGCGCCATGCCGCGCACGCCGGTCGAGGTGCGGCTGGTGAACTCGCGCACTTCGTCGGCGGCAAAGCGGATGGCTTTGCCCTGCCGGCTTGCCAGCAGCACATCGTCGCCCGCCTCGAGCAGCGCCACGCCGATCAGGCGATCGGTGTCGCCCTCGTCGAACTTCATGGCGAACTTGCCGTTCGAGGGGATGTTGGCAAAGGCATCCATGCTGTTGCGGCGGATGTTGCCCTGCGCCGTGGCGAAGACCACCGACAGGTTGCCCCACTCCGCCTCATTCTCGGGCAGGGGCAGCACGGTGGCGATCGTCTCGCCCTGATCGAGCGCGGGCAGCAGGTTGACGATGGGGCGGCCGCGCGTGGCGGGGCCACCTTCGGGCAGGCGGTAGACCTTGAGGCGGTAAACCTTGCCGGCGGTCGAGAAGAACAGCACCGGATTGTGCGTGGTCGTCACGAACATCGTGGCGACGGCATCCTCGTCCTTGGTGGCCATGCCGGCGCGGCCCTTGCCACCACGCGCCTGCGCGCGGAAGGTGCTGAGCGGGGTGCGCTTGATATAGCCGTCCATCGTGACCGTCACGACCATGTCGTCGCGTTCGATCAGGTCCTCGTCCTCGATGCTGTCGCCGGCGGCGACGATCTCGGACACGCGCGGCGTGGCGAACTGGGCCTTCACGGCGACCAGCTCCTCGCGCATCACGCCATAGAGCTTCACGCGGTCGGCCAGGATCGAGAGATATTCGGCGATCGCCTTGGCCAGACCTTCCAGCTCGTCGCCGATCTCGTCGCGGCCCAGCGCCGTCAGGCGGTGCAGGCGCAGGTCGAGGATCGCCTTCACCTGGATCTCGCTCAGGCGATAGGTGGGCGCCGACAGTTCATCCGAACCCTCCTCGATCGCCTCGACAAGGCGGATGTAGGAGGCAATCTCGCCCATCGGCCATTCGCGCGCCAGCAAGGCGGCGCGGGCCGATGCCGGATTGGGGGCGCCACGGATGATCCGCACCACCTCGTCAAGGTTGGTAACCGCGATCACCAGACCCAGCAAGATATGCGCCCGGTCGCGCGCCTTGTTCAGCTCGAACTTGGTGCGGCGGGTGATGACCTCTTCGCGGAAGGCGATGAAGCTGGTGATGATGTCCTTCAGCCCCAGCACTTCCGGGCGGCCGCCGCGGATGGCCAGCATGTTGGCCGGGAAGGAGCTTTGCGCCGGCGTGTTGCGCCAGATCTGGTTGAGCACCACCTCGGGCGTCGCATCGCGCTTCAGCTCGACGACGACGCGCACGCCCTCGCGGTTCGATTCGTCGCGGATATCGGAGATGCCCTCGATCCGCTTGTCCTTCGCCGCCTCGGCGATCTTCTCGACCAGGCCCGACTTGCCGACCTGATAGGGGATCGAGGTGAGGACGATCGAGCGGCGATCATTGCGCCCTGTCTCGATCTCGTGGCGGCAACGCATGATGATGGAGCCGCGCCCGGTGTTATAGGCATTGCGCGCGCCGCCCTGGCCCAGGATCAGCGGGGCGGTGGGAAAATCGGGGCCGGGGATGATCTGGATCAGCTCTTCGGTGCTGATCGCCGGATTGTCCATCGTGGCCAGGCAACCATCGATCACCTCGCCCAGATTGTGCGGCGGGATATTGGTGGCCATGCCCACGGCAATGCCGCCCGCGCCGTTCACCAGCAGGTTGGGGAAGCGCGCCGGCAGCACCTGCGGCTCATGCTCCGAACCGTCGTAGTTCGGGGTGAAATCGACCGTATCCTTCTCGATATCGGCCAGCAGGCTGTCTGATACGCGGGCAAGGCGTGCCTCGGTGTAACGCATCGAGGCCGGCGGATCGGGGTCCATGCTGCCGAAGTTGCCCTGGCCGTCGATCAGCGGCAGGCGCATCGACCAGTCCTGCGTCATGCGGGCCAGCGCATCATAGATCGCGGCATCGCCATGGGGGTGATATTTACCCATGGTGTCACCCACGATGCGGGCAGACTTGCGATAGGGCTTGGCGGCGGTGAAGCCGTTTTCGTGGCTGGTCCACAGGATACGGCGATGCACCGGCTTCAACCCGTCGCGCACGTCGGGCAGGGCGCGGGCCACGATCACGCTCATCGCGTAGTCGAGATAGCTCGTCTTCATCTCGTCGACGATGTCGACGCGCGTGAATTCGCCCATGGGGCTGGCGGGATCGGTCAGGGTGGTGTCGTCGCTCACGCGGGGATCTTGTCTTTTTCCAGCAGCAAAGGGAGGCCGCAAGCAGCCTATTCTTCCCGCTGGTTAGGCCAAAGCGCGCGCCAAGGCCAGCGCAACACGTTCTGCCAACGCGCGGGAGGAACGGCTTTTCCACAATGCTGCCTTGCGCGCAAGGGCGATGCCGCCGGCAAGCCCCGCCACGCCGCCCGACAAACCGACAGCAGCGCTGTTTTTTGCGGCCAACACCATTCAAATCCGGTTCAGCGGTGCGCGGGCAGTCAGTGAAGCAGTTGCCAAGGCGGAAAATCCCCGCCAACACACGCACCCAGTGAGTTTCCGATACCGATTTTCCGATACCGGCAGGGGGGCATTATCCCGCGCATGCCGATGCAACAGGAGTTGATGCAGATGATCTCGACCCTTTCGCTGCCCCGCGCCGCGAAAACCGCCAGCCGGGGCCTTTCCCGCCTGGCTCTTGCCGCGGCGCTGTCGTTGGCGGGCATGGGCGCGCTGGGCGCTGCCAGCCCGGCGATGGCCGGCGGCGGGGGCGCGAAATATTCGGACAAGTTCATCGCTCTGGCCGGGCCCTTCCAGCAGGCGCTGGAAAAGGCCAAGGGCAGCAAGGATGCCGGCACGATCGACGGGCTGAAGAAGCAGCTCGACACGGTGATCGCCACCGCCAGCACGCCCGATGACAAGCTGCTGGCGGGCCAGTGGCAGCTGTCGGTGGGCGGGCTTGCCCAGGATATGCCGATGCAGCTGCACGGCGCCCAGGCGATGCTGGCCAGCGGCAAGGCTCCGGCCGAGATCCAGCCGAACCTGCATGCCGCCGTGGGCGAATTCTCCTTCGAGCTGAAGGATTATGCCACCTCGCGCGCCGAACTGCAGGCAGCGATCAGCGGCGGCTATCACAAGGATGATGTGGACTATCTGCTGGCCGAGGCGGACTGGGCCGACAACAAGCTGCCCGAGGGCTTCGATGCGCTGCACAAGGCGGTGACCTATGTGCGCCAGAGCAATGGCACCCTGCGCGAGGGCTGGTTCAAGCGCGGCATTCAGGTTGCCTATCAGACCAAGCAGGTGAACGAGGCGGTGAGCTTTGGCGCCGATCTCGTCGGCACCTTCCCCAGCAAGGGCAACTGGTCGCTGGTGATCGCGGTGGTGCGTGATCTCGCCCAGTATCCCAGCCAGGACAACCTCGATCTGATGCGCCTGATGGGCCGCACCGACAGCTTTGCCGAAGAGCGCGACTATCTGGAATATATCCAGTCGGCCGACGCGCGCCGCAACCCGGGCGAAGTGCAGGCGATCATCGCCAAGGGCGTGGCCTCGGGCATGCTGAAGAACGACAGCACCACCGTGGTGGAAGCCCGTCAGATCGCCGCCAAGCGCATTGCCGACGACAAGGCCTCGCTGCCGGGGCTGGAGCGGGATGCGCGCGCGGCCAATGCCAGCGTGGCGCTGATCACGGCGGCGGGCGATGCCTTCCTCAGCTATGGCGATGCGGCCAAGGCGGCCGGCTTCTACAAGGCGGCGGTGGCAAAGCCGGGTGCCGATCTGGCGGTGGTGAACACGCGCCTGGGCATCGCGCTGGTCGATTCGGGCGATTATGCCGGCGCGCAGGACGCGTTCGGCAAGGTGACCGGCCCGCGCCAGCTGCTGGCCAGCCTGTGGACCGCCTATGCCAAGCTGAAGGCTGCCGGCCACTGATGGGCGGGGCGGGGTGCCAGGGGCCAGCCCCCT
>DATMUT010000210.1:0-2051 GCA_035563755.1 Novosphingobium sp. | reverse complement strand
GGTCTCGAGCAAGGCCTGCTTGCTGGCCGCATCGAACGGGGCGATCTGCGCCACGCCGTTGATGAGCGAGGCATCGTCGAGCCGGGTCACCTGCTCCCAGTCGACGCGGTAGCCGTGGGTTTCGGCAAAGCTGTGCGCCTCGCGCTCGAACAGCGCCCGCTCGACCGGGGCCAGCACCTCATCGGCCGGCTCGACCAG
Source organism: Novosphingobium sp. (assembly GCA_035563755.1). Taxonomy (GTDB): domain Bacteria; phylum Pseudomonadota; class Alphaproteobacteria; order Sphingomonadales; family Sphingomonadaceae; genus Novosphingobium. The sequence continues at coordinate 1,853 of DATMUT010000210.1, read as the reverse complement.
CAATTCGGCATCGACCTGGCGAAAGGGCGTCGTCACCACCCGCTCGCGCAGCAGGCGAAACCGCGCCTCGCCCTCGAGCACGATGTTGTAGCAGCCATCGGGCAGCGCCTCGACATCGGTGATATGGCCCAGGCACCCCACCGCATAGAGCGGCGCCCCTTCCTCGGGGCGCTGGGGCTGGATCATGCCGATGCGCCGGTCGCGCGCCAGCGCATCGCTGATCATCGCCCGGTAGCGCGGCTCGAAAATATGGAGGGGCAGGCGCAGGCCCGGATAAAGCATCGCCCCCGAGAGCGGGAAAATCGAGATCCGCATCTCCTGCCCCTTCCTTGCCGATCAGCCGAACAGGATGGTCGAGAGCTTGCGCCGCTGGCCCGCCACCCACGGGTCCTCAAGGCCGATCGCCTCGAAGATCTGCAGCAGCTTGGCGCGCGCGGCGCCCTCGTTCCACGCCCGGTCGGCGGCGATCATGCGCAGCAGCACGGCAGCGGCGGTGTCACGCTCGCCCGCGCCAAAGGCCGCGTTGGCATAGGCCAGCTGCGCGTCCATATCGGCCGGGGCGGCCTCGGCGGCGGCGCGCAGGGCAGCCAGCTCGCCCGCCTCGGGCGCGTCCTTGGCCAGCGCGAGGGCGCTGCGGGCGCGCTCTACGGCAGCATCCTTGGCGGCTTCCTCGGGCACGGCGGCCAGCGCGGCCTCGGCCTCTTCGACCGCGCCCAGCGCCAGCAGCGCGCGCACAAGCCCGGCGTGAGCCGCGGCATTGTCAGGCACCATGTCGACGATCTGGGCGAAAATGCCCGCCGCCCGCTCGCCATCGCCGCCTTCCAGCACTTCCTCGCCCATGGCCAGCAGCGGCTCGACATCGGGCGCGCCCGGGCCGCCGGCCTTGACCGGCAGTTGCTTGAGCAGCTGGTCGAGCATCGCCTTGAGCTGCGATTCGCCGCGCGCGCTGGTCAGGTCCGCCACCGGCTGCCCCTGGAACACGGCATAGACCGTGGGGATCGAGCGCACCTGGAACTGGGCAGCGATGAACTGCTCCTCGTCAACGTTCACCTTGGCCAGCAGCACGCCCTTGTCGGCATATTCGGCGGCCACCTTTTCCAGCACCGGGGTCAGCGCCTTGCACGGCCCGCACCATTCAGCCCAGAAATCGAGGATCACCAGCGATTCCATCGAAGGGTCGACCACGTTCTTGCGGAAGCGCTCTACCGCCTTGCGTTCGTCGATGCTGAGGCCAAGACTTGCCACGAGGATGCTCCATTTACCTGTTGGCCGCGCGGGGCGGCTGCAAAAGCTGTGCGCCGCGCCCCCTTCGAGGCACGACAGGTCAGGCCCCTATGTGGCGCATTCGCGCGATTTGTGAAGGGCCAATGCTATAACAGGCATATACCCTTCTGCCTGCCTGCGCACCCCGCGGGCGAGAGGCGCCATTGGCAGATTTTTTCGAGCCAATTCATTTTTCTTGCGATTACCCCCTTGCGGGGTTCGCGAGTGCCCGTTAAAGGGCCGCCTCACCCCGCGACGGTGCCTCACCGCACCATCGCAGAAACGCCAGAGCGGGCGTAGCTCAGGGGTAGAGCACAACCTTGCCAAGGTTGGGGTCGAGGGTTCGAATCCCTTCGCCTGCTCCAGTTTCACCCGGTACGGCGCAAGCTGTATCCATGGCGCAAAGGCATATTGCCACAAGCGCCAACGTCCGAGCGGGCGTAGCTCAGGGGTAGAGCACAACCTTGCCAAGGTTGGGGTCGAGGGTTCGAATCCCTTCGCCCGCTCCAGATTTCCCCGGCAATCGACTTCCCACCGCTAATCGTCGCGCCTTAGGGCGCTGGCGGGTGCTTCTTCTTCACCGCGGCAAT
>DATMUT010000209.1:0-2940 GCA_035563755.1 Novosphingobium sp. | reverse complement strand
TGGGTCGATACCAATGTCACCTTGCAGCACACGCTTTCGCCCGAGGAAGGGGCCGCCCAACTGGCGCAGGACCTGCGCCTTGCCCATCTGCTCGGCTTCCGCTTCATCCGCCCCAAATTCGGCGTGATCGACGAGGAGCTGACCCCGCATCCGATCTGGCGCGGGGCGGTGGAGCGTGTGCTGGATCTGGCCGATGAGCTCAACATCATCATCATCCCCGAAATCCACGCGCCCACCCCGATCCGCCATCCGGTGACCGAGGCCTATGTGGACTTCATCCAGAAGACCGGCACGAAGAACTTTGGCCTGCTGATCGACACCGGCATCTTTCAGAATCGCCCCCTGCCCTATTGGCCGGGCGAAACGCCGGAAATCCGCAAGGCCGCGCTCAGCTTTCTTGACGGGATCAAGGTGCCCGTCGAGCATCTGGCCGAGGTGATCGACTATGTCCCCTTCATCCAGGCCAAGTTCCACCACATCGACGAGAACCTGCACGACCACAATATCCCGTGGGATCGGATCGTGCCGATGCTCAAGAAGCTGAATTACACCGGCTATCTTTCGAGCGAATATGAAGGCGTGCGCGACCCATGGGTGGCCATTGAGCAGGTGCGCCGCCAGCATTGCCTGATCCGCCGGCTCGAACGCGAAACGGAGCTTTCCCATGCCTGAGCGCAGCATCATCCAGTCCAGCGGCTTTGCCAACACCGAGGCAGGCTTCACCCTGCGGTTGCGCCAGCCCAACTATCGCGGCCTGCGCCTCAGCCTGATCGAGGGGATCGACATCATCGTCGACGGGCAGACCTATCCTGCCCAGAGCAACCGGATCGTGCTGCGCGGGCAGGTCTATTCACACGCCGCCATGGCCGAGGCCCGCGACGTGCGCTGGGCAGTGGGCGAAACCATCGCGGTGCAGGTGGACAGGCCCGGCGGCCTGCCAGCCGGCGTGCATGAAGTGCACTGCACCCTGCGCCTGCGCCACCCCTATTTCCCCCCGCAGTTCCAGCCCGCCTTTGTGCGCGACACCCGCCACATCACCATCATCAAGCCATAACACACACCAAGGGAGGGGCCGCGATGGCCACCACATTCACCCGGCCAGCACCTGTTGCCGGACCGGCGCAGGGCGTCCTCGTCATTCTGGCGGGGTTTCTGCCCATTCTGGCCATTGTCGCCCTTACCCCGGCGGTGCCCAACATGGTTGGGCATTTCGCGGGCGTATCGGGCGCCAGCACGCTGGTGCCGCTGGCCGTGACCGCACCGGGGCTGATGATCGCGCTGTTCTCGCCGTTAATGGGCTGGCTGGCGGATCGTCATGGCCGGCGCGCACTGCTGATAGGCGCGACTTTCATCTATGGCTTTCTGGGCGTTGCGCCCTATTTTCTCGATAGTCTGGCCGCGATCTTTGCCACCCGCCTTGCGCTTGGCCTGTGCGAGGCGGCCATCCTGACCATCACAAACACGCTGATCGCCGATTACTATCCCGAGGCGGGCCGCCGCAACTGGCTGATGGCGCAGGCCGCCTTCGGCCCGATCTTTGGCGTATCGGTGCTGATCGGATCGGGCCAACTGGCGGCCCTCAACTGGCACCTGCCATTCATGATTTATGCCGTGGCGCTGCCGATTGCCGGAGCCATGGCGATCTGGCTGTTCGAGCCGACGCATCAACAGGCCGGCAGCGCCCTTGGCAGCGAACCGTTCCCCAGGCGCCATGTCGCGGTTTGCGGCGCGGTCACACTGATCGGCGCCTCGCTTTACTACGTCTATATCGTGCAGATCGGGCTGGCCTTCGCCAATATCGGCCTGCGCGCGGCAGACACGGTGGGCATGCTGGTCGGCCTTGCCAATATCGGCGTTTTTCTGGGCGGTCTGGCGTTCAAGCCGCTGTCCATGAGGTTCGGCGCTACCGGGCAAATCGCCGCGTTCTTTGGCTTCATGGGCGCAGGGATGCTGGGCATAGGCATTGCCGGCAATGCCACCGTGATGACCGCATGTGCCGCAATCCAGCAGTTTGGCGCAGGGATACTGATCCCGGCGCTGGTGCTGTGGGCCATGCAGGGTGTTGCGCCCCGGCATCGCGGGCGGGCCATGGGCATATGGAGCGCGTGCTTCTTCATGGGCCAGTTCACCAGCCCGCTGGCAGTGTCGCTGGTCAGGCTGGGCGGGGCCTCTATTGACGGGGCCTTTGCCTGGCTGGGCGGGTTGGCGCTGGCCTGCGCGGGCGTGGCGGCCCTGCGCGCAACATACGCCCCCACCCGAGGCTGAGCACAGGCATTGCCCCCATGCCAATTGCGCAAGCGTCTTGTTCTGCGACCATTTGCCCCCAAATTGGCTGGCATTGCAATGGTCAGGACCGGACGCTTCATGCCAAGTCGAAATCCCTACTACTCTGGCCCCCTCTCGGACCATTTCGACGGATTGCGCTTCCTGAACCCAGCAGGCGAACCCGAGACCGACCGGAGCCTGAAGGAGGTGTTGCGCTGGCGCCGCAATATTCCCGACAACCCCTGGCCGGCGACAGTTCCGGTAAAGCCTGCCCGCCCGCAAAAACAGGTGGAGGGCGCAAGGATCACCATGGTCGGCCATGCAACGCTGCTGATCCAGATCGGCGGCCTGAACATCCTGACCGATCCGGTGTGGTCAAAACGGGCCAGCCCCGTGCCTTTTGCCGGCCCGCGCCGGGTCACCGCGCCCGGCGTGGCCCTGGCCGATCTGCCAAAGATCGATGCGGTGCTGCTCTCGCACAACCACTACGACCACCTCGACATGGCAACGCTGCGCCTCTTGCATCGCGACCACGACCCGCTGATCGTCACGCCGCTGGGCAATGACGCGATCATTCGCCGCCGTATTCCCGCGGCGCGGCTGGTGGCGCTCGACTGGGGGCAAAGCGCCGATGTCGGTCAAGGCGCGCAGGCCCATGTGGTGCCGGCGCTGCAC
>DATMUT010000208.1:0-3591 GCA_035563755.1 Novosphingobium sp. | reverse complement strand
CGGGGCTGGGGCTGGTGGCGGTCGAGTGGGTGCTGCGCCGCCGGGTGACCTTTGCCGGTCTGCTGGCAATGGCCTTCGTGTGGTCGCCCATGATGCTTATCGGCCTGCTCAACTTTGCCGGGGGGCAGGCGCTGGCGCTGTGGGCCTTTGCGTTGTGGGTGGCCATGCGCGACTGCCGCTGGCGCGCCAGCGTGTTCGTGCCGATAGGCGTGGTGGTGTGGCTGTTCCACCTCTCGGCCTGGGCGATTCTGGGCGTGCTGGTGTTCGGCTACGAGTGGGAGATGCGGCGCGACTGGCGCGCGTTTCTGGCGCCCTGGCCGCTGCTGGGGCCGGTGTGGATCATGGCCATGCTGCCGGGTACGTCGGGGGCGTTTTCGTATGGTGGCAACTGGTGGCTCTACAAACAGGCCATCTGGCTCAAGGCCATGCGCGATACGGCCTATGCGCTCGATTATCTGGGGCTGGTGGCGGTCATGCTGGCCATTGGCGGGGCGCTGTTTTTCCGCCGTATCGATGGGCGGCTGGGCTGGGCAGGGCTGATCCTGCTGGCGCTGACGATTGCGGTGCCGCGCCATATCTCGGGGGGCGATTATGCCGATTACCGGCTGGTGACGGCGGGCCTGATGATCTGTTGCCTGGCGATCGACTGGGGCGATGCGCCGCGCTGGGCGGTGGGGCTGGCGCCGGCGCTCTATCTGGCGCGGCTGGTGGTCACGACGCTGAGCTGGCAGGCCGATTCGGCGCAGACCGGCGAAGTGCTCGCAGCGCTTGACCATGTGCCGCGCGGCGCCCGCATCGCCAGCGCCGTCTATGTCCCGCGCGAGGCGTGGCGGCTCGACCATTTCGAGCATATTGGCGCCTATGCCGTGTTCCGGCGCGATGCGCTCACCAACGCGAATTTTGCCGTGGCCAACGTGCACATGCTGCACCTCAAGCCCGAGATTCCCGGCTTCGTCGACCCTTCGCAGCGCATTATCGAGGCGGCCTCGCAACCGCTCGATCTGGCCGGTTTCGCGCCGGCCGAACACGCCGACTGGCTATGGTATGTGGGGGATCGCCAGCCCGACACGCTGCCTGCCGGGGCGATGGTCTGGCGCTCTGATCACGGCTTGCTGCTGCGCCTGTCGCACGCAGGCGATGCGGGCGCGCTTGCCAAAAGCGGCGGCGCGCACTAAATCGCCTCCTATCTCCCGACATTGGAGCCGCACACAGCCCCTCCCGGACCTGAACCGGGGCGGCGCGGAGCCAATGGCGGAAACGGTCGAACCCGTGCGGGCAGGCGGCCGAACAGGCAAGGATTTGAGTGATGGACGATCGTGCAGGCAAGGGCAGCGCGGCCAAGGCGGAAGCCGAGAAGACGCGGGTGAGCCCGGGCGAATTCATCAACCAGGTGAAGGTCGAGGCACGCAAGGTGGTCTGGCCCAGCCGGCAGGAAACGGTGCAGACGGCCATTTTCGTGGGCATTCTGATGACCATCCTGGCGCTGTTCTTCCTGGGCGTGGACTCGCTGTTCGGCCTGGTTGTGCGCACGCTGCTGTCGCTCGCGTAAACCCGCGCGCAAAATTCTGATTTAAGAGGCAAACATGGCCCGTTGGTATATCATCCACGCCTATTCCGGTTTCGAGAACAAGGTGAAGGAAGCGATCCTGTCCGAGGCCGAGCGGCTGGGGCTTGAGCAACTCGTCGAGGCCGTTGAAGTGCCCAGCGAGAGCGTGACCGAAGTGAAGCGCGGCAAGAAGGTGCAGGTCGAGCGCAAGACCATGCCCGGCTACGTGCTGGCCAAGCTGACGATGAATGACGATGTGTATCACCTCGTCAAGAACACCGCCAAGGTGACCGGCTTCCTTGGCCCCAACGGCAAGCCGCAGGCCATTTCCGAGCGCGATGCGGCCCGTTACTTCGGCAACCGCGAGGCTGTGGCCGCGCAGGTCAAGCAGCACGTTGCGGTCGATTACGAGATCGGCGATTCGGTCAAGGTGCTCGACGGCCCCTTCGCCAGCTTCAACGGCGTGGTCGAGGAGCTCGATTTCGACAAGTCGCGCGTCAAGGTGTCGGTGTCGATCTTTGGTCGCGCCACTCCGGTCGAGCTGGACTTCGAGCAGGTCGAACTCTCGAAGTAAGCTTTGCGGCGCACAGGAAGAGGGGCTGCCGGCAACGGCGGCCCCTTTTGCGTTTTGGGGGCCGGATTCCCTCTTCCCAATCGGGCGATTCTCTACTAAGGGCGCCCCTTCGCGTGTGGCGGGGCCTGTCCTGCCATGCGTCCGTTGCGGAAGAGGGCTCGCCCTTGCCTGACCGCTTACTCTGAGGGGCTTGCCCCGACAGGACGAAAGGAGGCCATCGTGGCCAAGAAAATTGACGGTTACATCAAGCTGCAGATCGCAGCTGGCCAGGCCAAGCCCAGCCCGCCGATCGGCCCGGCTCTGGGTCAGCGCGGCGTGAACATCATGGGTTTCTGCAAGGAATTCAACGCAGCGACCCAGGAAGTTGAAGCCGGCACCCCGCTGCCGACGATCATCACGGTCTATTCGGACAAGTCGTTCACCTTCGTGACCAAGACGCCGCCGGCCACCTTCTTCATCAAGAAGGCTGTTGGCATCAAGTCGGGCTCGAAGACCCCCGGCAAGGCTACCGCTGGCACCATCAAGCGCTCGCAGCTGGCCGAGATCGCCCAGCTGAAGTTCAAGGATCTGAACGCCAACGACATCGAGCAGGCGACGAAGATCATTGAAGGTTCGGCCCGTTCGATGGGCCTCGAAGTGGTGGAGGGCTGATCACATGGCCAAGGTGACCAAGAATCAGAAGGCGCTCGCCGCCAAGCTGGGCGACAACCAGAAGCTCTACGGCATCGACGAGGCGATCCAGGCCCTGAAGGACCTGAAGGCGACCAAGTTTGACGAGACGCTCGAAATCGCTCTGAACCTGGGCGTTGACCCCCGCCACGCCGACCAGATGGTCCGCGGCATGGTCACGCTGCCCTCGGGCACCGGCAAGGACGTGAAGGTTGCCGTCTTCGCGCGCGGCGACAAGGCCGAAGCGGCTTTGGCTGCTGGCGCTGACCGCGTGGGCGCCGAGGACCTGCTCGAAGAGATGCAGGCCGGCAACCTCGACTACGGTCGCGTTATCGCCACCCCCGACATGATGGGCGTGGTTGGCCGTCTGGGCAAGCTGCTGGGCCCCAAGGGCCTGATGCCGAACCCCAAGCTGGGCACCGTGACCCCGAACGTCGCCGAAGCGATCAAGGCTGCCAAGGGCGGCCAGATCGAGTTCCGCGTCGAGAAGGCCGGCATCATCCACGGCGGCATCGGCAAGATGAGCTTCTCGAACGAGGCGCTGCGCGCCAACTTCGACGCTTTCGTCGACGCCATTGTCAAGGCCAAGCCGGCTGGCGCCAAGGGCAAGTATGTCCGCAAGATCGGCCTGTCGAGCTCGATGGGCCCCGGCCTCAAGATCGACGTGGCGCAGGTCCACAACGGCTGAGGCAGGCGCAAGCCTGACACGGTAAAAAAGGGCCGGGAGGGGAAACCTTCCCGGCCCTTTTGCCTTTTGGGGCGCCGGCACATCGCCACTGCGGCAAACAGGCGTTGCCGGCCC
>DATMUT010000207.1:0-9455 GCA_035563755.1 Novosphingobium sp. | reverse complement strand
CGAGATCGGGATACCATTTCCCCGCACGATGCGGCGTGACGAAGCGATAAAGTTTCGTAGGCTTGGACATGCCACCTAAATGCATCGAGGCATTGCTGCGTTCCCGGTACTTCGGCCAGTCGAGCCGAGCCCGCGACGGAGTGTGCGCGACGCAGCAACCAGCCAAGAAAAAAGGCGGCAGCCGCAGCCACCGCCTTTTCCTGATCCCGAAAGGGATGCCCGATCAGCGCGAGTAGAACTCGACGACCAGATTGGGTTCCATCTTCACCGGATAGGGCACTTCGTCGAGCGTGGGCACGCGCACGAAGGTCGCCTTGTCGGCTTCGGTGGCCACGTAGTCGGGCACGTCACGCTCGGGCAGGGTCTGCGCTTCGGCGATGAGGGCCATTTCCTTGGCCTTCTTGCCCAGCGAGATCACGTCGCCGGGGCGCACGCGACGCGAGGCGATGTTGCACTTCACGCCGTTCACGAAGATGTGGCCGTGCGAAACGATCTGGCGAGCCGAGAAGATGGTCGGCGCGAACTTGGCGCGGTACACAACCATGTCCAGGCGCTGCTCGAGCAGGCCGATCAGGTTCTGGCCGGTGTCGCCCTTCATGCGCGAGGCTTCCTGGTAGGTCGCCTTGAACTGCTTCTCGGTCACGTCGCCGTAGTAGCCCTTGAGCTTCTGCTTGGCGCGCAGCTGGATGCCGAAGTCCGAGACCTTGCTCTTGCGGCGCTGGCCGTGCTGGCCGGGGCCATACGAGCGGCGGTTCACCGACGACTTGGGGCGACCCCAGATGTTCTCGCCCATACGGCGGTCGATTTTGTACTTGGACGCATGACGCTTGGACATGGCGCTTCCTTTCATTTGCTGTGCGGGGTTGGCCCAGTGCCATCCCCTGCGGGTTTCCGGCGCGCACCCCGCGGGCCTGATTGCGCCTGCGGGCGGCCACCGCTTCACCGGAAGTGCGGGGCCAATGGAACGTGGCGCGCATAAGCACGCCCTCCGTGTGAAGGCGGGCCTTTGGCGGTCAAGCGCGGCGATGTCAAACAAAATCGGAGGGTGTGCCTGAAAGATGCCAACGATGTCAGCGAGTGATTGCAGTCTGCTCCTTTCTCGCTAATTAACTAAGTATAACTCCGTAAACACCGGAGGATTCGAAATGAAGATGCTGGCAGGGCTGGGGGCTGCCGGAATTGTCGTTGCGGGTTCGGGTGAATTGGCGGCGCGGCAATTTGGTTTCGGGCATCCGTTGCTCTATCGGGCGAGTGCGGAAGGGTACGAGATCGTGCCTGGCCAGACGGTGGTGCGCCTGGGCAAGACCACCCGGATCAATGCTCTGGGCATGCGCGGACCGGAAACAAGCGAAAAGCCCGCATCTGGCGTTGCTCGGGTGATGGTGCTGGGCGATTCGGTTGCCAATGGCGGCACGATGATCAACGATGACCAGACCATTGGCGCCCAGTTGCAGAAGCAATTGCGTTCACGCGGCCTTCCGGCCGAAGTGGTGACCGTGGCTGCAGGGGGCTGGGCGGTAGGCAACGAACGGGGCTGGTTGCAGAAAAACGGCACGTTCGGAGCCAGGGTCATCGTGCTCGAGGTCAATGAGAATGATCTTGACCAGATGCCTGTTCCGGCCGCTCTGCTCGATCATCACGTTTCCTTTCCCACACGCGCGCCGGCAAGCGCCCTGGGCGAAGTGGCGGTGCGTTATGTGATGCCAAAGCTGGGGCTGGGCGGGCCGACGGCTGATCCGGGCGCCACGGCCGGCGCGATGGACGCGCGCGCCGCTGCCGATGTGCGCAGCCAGTTTGCCAGCATTTGCGACTATGCGCAGCGGGCAGGCGTCAGGCTGGTGGTGCTGTATTGGGATGTGCTCTCACCCAAGCCTACGCCTGATATTGTCGCGGCGCGCGAGGCATTCCTGCAAATGGCGCATGACCGCCGGGTGCAAGTGCTGCGCCCGCAGCTCAACCTTGCGCCCAATGCGTCCGCCTTGTTCCGCGACAGAATACATCCCGACGCCGAAGGCAACGTGGAAGTAGCCGCACGCATTGCCCCCAATATTGCCGAAGCGCTCAATCGCGATTGAGCGGCCGGCGAGCGAGCGAAGAGAGCACGCCGCGCATGGTTCGCACCTCGAGGTGGTTCCATGCCGGCTTGGTCAGCATGTTGCGCAAGGTGCGGCGCGTGGCGGCCGCGCGCGCCTCGGGGAAGAAATAGTCGCGCTCCTCGAGCAGGCGCTCGAAATGGCCGATCATGCCTTCCAGCTCCTCCTGCGGGGCAGGGGGCAGGATGTCCTCGACAGTGGGTTGCTCCAGCTCGGCGCGGGCCACACCTTTCGACCACTCATAGGCGCACAGGATGACAGCCTGCGCCAGATTGAGCGAACCAAACTCGGGGTTGATCGGCACGGTGATGATCGCACGGGCAAGCGCCACGTCATCGGTTTCCAGCCCCGACCGTTCCGGGCCAAAGATGATGGCGCTGCGCCCGGCCTGCGCGGCGGTGGTGGCGTGAATCTCGAGCGCGGCTTCCTCGGGGGTCAGCACGGGCTTGGTCACGCCGCGCTTGCGCACCGTTGTGGCGTACACATGAGCGCAGTCATGCACCGCCTGCGCCAGCGTCTCGAACACCTGCGCCTGCTCGAGCACGATGTCGGCGCCTGCTGCCGCCGGGCCGGCGCTGGGGTTGGGCCAGCCATCGCGGGGCGAAACCAGCCGCATCTCGACCAGGCCGAAGTTCAGCATGGCGCGCGCGGCCTTGCCAATGTTCTCGCCCAATTGCGGGCGCACCAGCACGATAACGGGTTTCTCGCTCATGCCTTGCCCTTTGTGGCCTGGTCGTGCTGGATCTGTTCGCGCTGGTTCTGGTCGCTGCCGGCCGCATCAACGATGGTGCTGGCAAATTCCTCGAAGTCGCGCGCTTCGGAAAAGTCGCGGTACACGCTGGCGAAGCGGATATAGGCGACGCTGTCGAGCTGGCGCAGCCCGTCCATCACCATCTCGCCAATCGTGTGCGAGGAGACTTCGGCATCGCCCATCGTCTCGATCTGCCGCTGGATGCCCGACACCAGCTGGTCGAGGCGCTCCTGCGGGATCTCGCGCTTGCGGCAGGCCAGCGAGACCGATTGCTCGATCTTGGCCCGGTCAAACGGCTCACGGCGCAGGTCTCCGCCGTGAGCGCTGGCTTTAATGACCGTGATCTCGCGCAGTTGCACCCGCTCGAACGTGGTGAAGCGCGCGCCGCAGCCCTCGCACTGACGGCGCCGACGGATGGCCGTATTGTCCTCCGTCGGGCGCGAGTCCTTCACCTGGCTGTTTTCATGGGCGCAAAAGGGGCAACGCAATTCGTCAGGTCCCTCAGTAGGCCACGTTGGGGTAGATCGGGAACTGGGCGCACATTGCCTCGACCTCGGCGGCCACGCGGGCCTCGACCTGCGCGTCGCCGTCCTCGCCGTTCTTGCGCAGGCCATCGACCACCTGGGCGATCCACTTGCCGATCTGGGTGAACTCTGCCTCGCGGAAGCCGCGGGTGGTGCCCGCAGGCGTGCCCAGACGGATGCCGCTCGTCAGCGTCGCCTTCTCGGTGTCGAAGGGGATGTTGTTCTTGTTGCAGGTGATGCTGGCGCGGTCGAGCGCATGCTCGGCGTGCTTGCCCTTGGCACCATAGGGGCGCAGGTCGACCAGCATCAGGTGGTTGTCGGTGCCGCCCGAGACGATGTCCAGCCCTTCGGCCTTCAGGCTGTCGGCCAGCGCACGGGCGTTCTTCTGCACCTGCGCCGCATAAGCCTTGAACTCGGGCGTCATCGCCTCGGCAAAGGCAACGGCCTTGCCCGCGATCACATGCACCAGCGGACCGCCCTGAAGCCCCGGGAAGATCGCCGAATTGATCTTCTTGGCTATGGCTTCGTCATTACTCAGGATGATGCCCGAGCGCGGACCGCGCAGCGACTTGTGCGTGGTGGTCGTGGTCACGTGGGCATAAGGCACCGGCGAGGGGTGCACGCCGCCCGCGACCAGACCCGAGAAGTGGCTCATGTCGGCCAGCAGGTAAGCGCCGACCTCGTCAGCGATCTCGCGGAAACGGGCAAAATCCCAGAAGCGCGAATAGGCCGTACCGCCGCAGATGATCAGCTTGGGCTTGTTCTCGCGGGCGATGCGGGCCACCTCATCCATGTCGATGAGCTGCGTATCTTCACGCACGCCATAGGGGATCGGCTTGAACCACTTGCCCGACTGGTTGACCGGCGACCCATGCGTAAGGTGCCCACCGGCGGCCAGGTCGAGACCCATGAAGGCGTCGCCCGGCTGCAGCAGCGCCAGGAACACGGCCTGGTTCATCTGGCTGCCCGAATTGGGCTGCACATTGGCGAAATTCGCGCCGAACAGTTCCTTGGCGCGGTCGATGGCGATCTGCTCGATCTCGTCGACATATTCGCAGCCGCCGTAATAGCGCTTGCCCGGATAGCCTTCGGCATACTTGTTGGTCAGGATCGAGCCGACAGCCTCAAGCACGGCGGTCGAGACGATGTTCTCGGACGCGATCAGCTCGATCTTGTCGCGCTGGCGGCCCAGTTCCTTGTTGATCCAGCCGGCGATCACAGGGTCGCGCTGGGCCAGCGTGCCGGTGAAGAAGCCCTCGGGCCGGACGTTCGCGAGCGTTGCGTTGTCGGTCATGGTCTTTCTCCTTCGGTGTGTCAGATCTGGGGGTTGGACAGTTTTTCGACGCGGCCGGCGTGGCGGCCTCCGCCAAATTCGGTGCCCAGGAAAGCGGTAAGGCAGGCCTTGGCCATGTCGATGCCGGTCAGGCGCGCGCCCATGGCGATGGCGTTGGCATTGTTGTGCTCGCGCGCAAGGGCGGCCGAAAGCGGCTCGCCAACCAGGGCGCAGCGCAGCGCCGGGTGGCGGTTAACCGCGATCGAGATGCCGATGCCGCTGCCGCACAGGGCGACGCCGTAATCGGCAGCGCCGCTCGCCACGGCATCGGCCAGCTTGTAGCCGTAGTCGGGATAGTCCACCCGGTCCTCGGTCGCGGGGCCAAGGTCTGCGACCTCGTGGCCGGCATCGCGCAGGAACTGCGCCAGCTCGGCTTTCAGCCCGACGGCGGCGTGGTCAGAGGCGATAGCGATCTTCACGGGCGAACTTGTCATCTTGGGGCTTTCCACTGGGGCGCTGGCCATGCCGGCCAAGGGAATCACTTTTGCGGTCCCCATAGGCCCACAGGCGCAGGGTTGAAAAGTGCCGAACGCCACGAAAAACGGCTAAAAGGGCGACGGGATGCGTTCCCGTCGCCCTTTTTCTGGCGATATGTATGCCTTGCTTACTGATCCAGGAAGCTGCGCATCTTGCGCGACCGACTGGGGTGCTTGAGCTTGCGCAGCGCCTTGGCCTCGATCTGGCGGATACGTTCGCGCGTCACGCTGAACTGCTGGCCCACCTCCTCAAGCGTGTGATCGGTGTTCATGCCGATGCCAAAGCGCATGCGCAGCACGCGCTCCTCGCGCGGGGTGAGGCTGGCCAGAACCCGCGTGACGGTTTCCTTCAGGTTGGACTGGATCGCCGCATCCACCGGGATGATCGCGTTCTTGTCCTCGATGAAATCGCCCAGGTGGCTGTCTTCCTCGTCGCCAATCGGCGTTTCGAGGCTGATCGGTTCCTTGGCGATCTTCATCACCTTGCGCACCTTTTCGAGCGGCATGCTCAGGCGCTCGGCCATTTCCTCGGGCGTGGGCTCGCGGCCCTGCTCGTGCAGGAACTGGCGGCTGGTACGCACCAGCTTGTTGATCGTCTCGATCATATGCACCGGGATACGGATGGTGCGCGCCTGATCCGCAATGCTGCGGGTGATGGCCTGACGGATCCACCACGTCGCATAGGTGCTGAACTTGTAACCGCGGCGGTATTCGAACTTGTCGACCGCCTTCATCAGGCCAATGTTGCCTTCCTGAATAAGATCAAGGAATTGCAGGCCGCGGTTCGTGTACTTCTTGGCGATGGAAATCACGAGGCGCAGGTTCGCCTCGACCATTTCCTTCTTGGCGATACGTGCCTCGCGCTCGCCCTTCTGCACCATGTTCACGATGCGACGGAACTCGGGCAGGGCCATGCCGGTGTTGCTGGCGATGTCCGACACCTCGGCGCGGATGCGCTCGACAGCGTCAGCCTCGTTAGCGGCAAAGTTGCCCCACTTCTTGTCGCGCGTGGCAACCGAGGCCAGCCAGGCATCGTCCAACTCGCGCCCGACGTAGCACTCCAGGAAGTCCTTGCGGCTCACCTTGTGGCGCTCGGCCAGACGCAGCATCTGGCCGCCCAGCGCCGTCAGGCGGCGGTTGAAAGCGTACAGATTGTCGACCAGATATTCGATCTTGGTGGCGTGGAACTGCACGCTCTCGACCTGTGCCGTCAGCTCTTCGCGCAGCTGCTGGTACAGGCGCTCCTTGTCGAGCGGGAAGTCGTTGCCGATGCTCATGAAGTCCAGACGCTCGGCCTGCACGCGCTCGAAAGCGTGGAACAGGTCGGTGATCTGGGCAAACTTCTCAAGCGCCTCGGGCTTGAGCTGGGCTTCCATCTGGGCGAGCGAAAGAGTGTTGTCCTCTTCCTCCTCCTCGGCGGGGCGGCGGGCGCGGCGCTCGATGCCGTCCTCATCCTCACCGTCGGCGGATTCCTCCTCCTCGATGTCTTCCTCTTCCTTGTACGACGGTCCGGCGGTCGATTCGCTGATCTCGCCGTCGTCGTCGTCCTCGCCATCCTCGGACAGGTTCTCGGGCTGCGGCTCCTTCGAGAGCATGGCGTCGAGATCGAGGATCTCGCGCAGCTGCATCTCGCCGTCGTTGAGCGCCTGCGACCACTGGATGATGGCGTGGAAGGTGATCGGGCTCTCGCACAGGCCCAGGATCATCGTGTCGCGACCGGCCTCGATGCGCTTGGCGATGGCGATTTCGCCCTCGCGGCTCAGCAGCTCGACCGCGCCCATCTCGCGCAGGTACATGCGCACCGGGTCGTCGGTGCGCTCGATCGTTTCCTTCTTCTTTTCGGGTGCAGGGCGGTCCATGCCGATGTTGTCGGACTCTTCCACCTCGTCGGCGGCGCCATCGTCCTGCTCCTGCGCGTCCTCGTCGCTCTCGACGATGTTGACGCCCATCTCGCTGATCGCGGCCATGATGTCCTCGATCTGCTCGGAAGACATCTGGTCCTGCGGCAGGGCCTCGTTCAACTCGTCATAAGTGATGATGCCGCGACGCTTGGCACGCGCGATCAGCTTCTTGACCGAAGCCTCGTTGAGATCGATCAGCGGCGCATCGCCGGTGTCGCCCTTGTCAGTGCCAGAAATCTCTTCGTCCATCATTCCGCCATCTTGTTGGAAGTTGCGGTCGACACGTTGTCGCGACCGTCCGCCCCGTGATCATCTGTATTTGACGCCGAAACCTGCGCTGGCTCCGATTTTACCATCTGCCCGAGTCGCGCCTTCAATTCCAGTGCCGTGTCACCCAAATTTTTCAATTGCCGTCTGATGCGCTGCTGTTCGTGGAACGCCGCATCCGATTCCTCGGCCCCGATTGTGGCCTGCGCCAGTGCATTTTCGAGCGCCGCCCGCTCTGCCAGGACCGAAATGACCACGCCGATTTCGGCCTGCGCCTGCGGGCTGTCGCTGTCCAGAAAGCTAAACGCCATGCCGCGCTGAGGTTCCCCGGAAGGGATACGCAGTCCATGCTCAGCGAATATGGTGGCGATGACCTGCGAATCAAGGGGCGGCGAATCGGGCTGGTGATGATCGGCCTGCAGGTCAAGCAGCAGGTCGATGCGCGGGTCATCCTGCGCCAGCGGCACCAGTGCTTCGGCATGGGCGGCAATCCATGCCGGATGCCGCATCAGCCCCGCCACCAGCGCCTCGATCACCCCGGCGCGCAGGGCATCGCCTGCCGGGCGCCCCAGCCGCGCCGCCGTTTCGGGCAGGGGGTGGGCAGGGGGGGCATCACGCCGCGCGCCGAAACGCCCGCCAGCGCGAGGCTGAAAGGGTGCGCCCTGTGGCGCCGCGCTCGCCCCAAAAGTCGGCCTCTCGCGCCGGGGGAAAGCGAAATCCGAGAAGCGCTCGAGCAGGTCGCGCCGGTACAAGGCCTTGATGTCATTGTCGGCAATCGAGTCGACATGCGCCATCAGCCGCGCCTTCAGCCCCGCCTTGGCCTCGGGGCTGTCGGTGGGCTGGGCGTCGCGTTCGTGCCGCCACAGCGTGTCGATGATGCTCTCGGTCTGCTCAAGGGCGCGCTCCATCGCGGCCGGCCCCTGCGCCTTGATCAGCTCGTCCGGGTCCTGCCCTTGCGGCATGGGCAGGATGCGGAACGTGTGGCCCGGCCGCAGCAGCGGCAGCGCTCGCGTGATGGCGCGCATGGCTGCCCTCTGCCCGGCCGCGTCACCGTCGAAACACAGCACCGGCACCTCGACCTGGCGCCACAGCATCTCGATCTGCGTCTCGGTCAGCGCCGTGCCCAGCGGCGCCACGGCATCGTGAAAGCCGGCCGCCGCCAGCGCGATCGCGTCCATATACCCCTCGACCACAATCAGTCGTCCGGTCTGACGCGAGGCCGGACTGGCGCGGTGCAGATTGTAAAGCGTGCGCCCCTTGTCGAACAAAGGCGTGTCGGGCGAATTCAGATATTTGGGCGCATCGGTCTTGGTCTTGTCCAGAATGCGCCCGCCAAAGGCGATCACCCGCCCGCGCGCATCGTGGATGGGCAGCATCAGCCGCCCGCGAAACCGGTCGTACGGGTCCTTGCCATCGACCACGATGCGCAGGCCTGCCTCGATCAGCATCTCCTCGGGGAACTGGGCGAGGGCGGCCTTCATCGCCTGCCGCCCCTCGGGCGCATAGCCAAAGCCGAACTGCCGGCACACTCGCGTCCCGAACCCGCGCGAGGTGAGATAGGCGTCCGCCCGCTCACCCTCGGCCGTGTCCAACTGCGCCACGAACCAGTCCTGCGCTGCCTGCATGACGTCGTACAGCGTCTTGGCCCGCTCGGCCTTCTGCGCGGCGCGCGGGTCCTGCGCGGGCAGCTCCATGCCCGCTTCCTCGGCCAGCTCCTTGACCGCATCGATGAAGCTCAGGCCGCGCTGGTCGGTCATCCAGCGGATGACGTCGCCATGCGCCCCGCAACCAAAGCAGTGGTAGAAGCCCTTCTCATCGTTGATCGTGAAGCTGGGCGTCTTTTCGTTGTGGAACGGGCAGCAGGCCTTGAACTCTCGCCCCGCCTTCTGGACGCGCGTCGTCCGCCCGATCACGCTCGAGAGCGTGATGCGGCTGCGCAATTCGTCCAGCCATTGGGGCGAGAGGCTCATCTTACGCCAGCGCGGCCTTTACCAGGCCGCTGGCCTTGCCCATGTCGATCTGGCTGCCGTGGCGGGCTTTCAGCTGGGCCACAACCTTGCCCATGTCCTTGATGCTGGTGGCGCCAACTTCGGCCTTGATCGCCTCGATC
>DATMUT010000206.1:0-2096 GCA_035563755.1 Novosphingobium sp. | reverse complement strand
CCGCCGATCTGCCCGGCCAGATCGCGGCTGTCGGACACGCGGGTGACGATGACCGCCGCCGCGATCGAGAGCAGGAGCGCTGGCACCTGCGCCACCAGCGCGTCGCCAATGGCCAGGCTGATGTAGCGCGAGGCGGCCTCGTTGGCCGACAGCCCATGCGAAATCATGCCAAGGCAGAAGCCGGCGATGATGTTGACGCCCAGGATCAGCAGGGCGGCCACGGCATCGCCCTTCACGAACTTGCTGGCGCCGTCCATCGAGCCGTAGAAATCGGCCTCGGTCGAGACTTCGCGCCGGCGGGCCTTGGCCTCCTCGGCGGTGATGAGACCGGCCGAAAGGTCAGCGTCGATCGCCATCTGCTTGCCGGGCAAGGCGTCGAGCGTGAAGCGGGCGGACACTTCCGACACGCGCCCCGCGCCCTTGGTGATGACCACCAGGTTGATGATCATCAGGATCATGAAGACGAACAGGCCGACCGCGAAATTGCCGCCAATAAGGAATTCGCCAAAGGCCTCGATCACATGGCCCGCCGCGCTGCCCCCTTCGTGGCCATGCACCAGCACCACGCGGGTCGAGGCCACGTTGAGCGCCAGACGCAGCAGCGTGGCAAACAGCAGCACCGTGGGGAAAGACGAGAAATCGAGCGGCTTGGCCGCATTCATCGAGGCCATCAGCACCGCCACCGAAAGGGCGATGTTGAACACGAAGAACACGTCGAGCATGAACGAGGGGATCGGCACCACCATCAGCACGATGATGGTGAGAATGCCCGCCGGCAGTGCCAGCCCGCCCGGTGTCGCGCCGTTGAACAGCTTGCCCATCCGCGCGGCTCCTTAAAGGCCCATGGCGCGCAGGCGGCCATAGGCCGCGCGCACATAGTCAGGCGCCGATGCCGCACCGCTCGTCGCCTCGACGGCATTGCGCAGTGCCTCGGCCATCGATGTGCCTGCCGCCAGCGTGTCGCCACCGCCCGTTGCGGCAACGGCCAGATGCTGACCGGCAAGATCTTGCCCTGCCATAGCGGCAAATTGCCGGGCCAGCGGGCCGCTGCTGGCATCGAAAGGCTCGCTGGCTACCGGCTCGGGGGTAATGGTGGGGGCCGGCGTCGTGCCAGGCACAGCGGCCTGCATGGCCGCCAGAACAGTCTGGTCCCACGGGCCGGGCACGGGCGCCGCGGGCAGCATGTCGCCCGGCGTCACCTCTTGCGCATAGCGGCTCTCGGCCTGCATCGCGCCGGCCAGGCGGGTGCGCAGCCGCCCCATCACCTCGCCCAGCGACCGGGCATTGCCGGCATTGTCGAAAAAGATCGTGCGGTTGGCAGCCGCCGCCTTGGGCATGATTGCCGCCGCACTCTGGTTCGGGTCGGCCGACAGGGCGTTCAGGAACTTGACCGCCCCGTCGCCGCCCAGGAAATGGGCCAGATACATCTCGGCCGGATCGGGCGCATGGCCCAGCCGCGCGGTCAGCATGGTGGCGTTGTCGGCGGCCAGATGCGCGGCCAGCATGGCCGAAACCTGCGGGTCATGGCGCAGGCTCATCAGATAGCTGCGGCCGGCAGGGTCTGCCATGCGCGCGGCCATGTCATCGCCCAGCCCGGCCTGCGCGCCATGCCGGCGCAGCGAGGTGGCCCAAGTGGCATTGGTGAACTGGAAAAGGCCTGACGCGCTGGAATTGGGCGATTGGGCCTGCGGGTTCATCGCCGATTCCAGCCGTGCCTGCGCCAGCAGATAGGTGAAATCAACGCCCGTTGCCTGGGCCGCGCGGGCAATCGCGCCGCGCACGCCCGGCCGGGCAGGGTCGCCGCGCTGGCCGGCGGGGGCAAGCGGGGTAAAGCCCGGCATGGCCCCTTGCGGGCCGCTGCCATAGCCGGTCTGGCCGGCGCCCATCACCGCAAGGCGCATTCTGTCTGCGCCGCTGGCGTTCATGATCGCGCTTGCCCATCCGGCAAGCGACTGGTCCTGGCTGCTCAATCGCTGCTCCCGAAGCTGGAGTTCGGGGATAGACAAAGCAATCTGCGTGCCAGATTGGGGCACACAGTTTCGATGGCCACGTTTTTACCCGCGCGCGCCCGTATAGGCATAGGCCGGCGCGCCATT
>DATMUT010000205.1:0-2178 GCA_035563755.1 Novosphingobium sp. | reverse complement strand
ATTCCAGCCTTGGCACCAGCACCTCGCCGGCCACCACCTCCTCGGGCAGTTTCTCGCCCACGTGGGAGCTGGACCTGTTCGAGCGGCGCGGCGCGGCGCGCCAGGCGGCCGATGCCGATCTGGTGACGGCCACCTTCACCTATCACGCGGCGCTGCAAAGCCTGACGGGGCAGGTGGCGGCCGATCTTTTCGAAGCGCGCGGGATCGCCCTGCAACTGGCCGAGGCGCGCGACAACCTGCGCGTGGCGCGCGAACTGGCCGAGATCGGCCAGCGCAAGGCCAGCGCCGGCATTGGCGCGAATGTCGATGCCGACAGCCTGGCCGCCGACAGCGCCACCGCGCAGGCCAATGTCACTCAGCTCGAGGCGCAGCTGGCCGTTTCGCGCCAGACGCTGCTGGTGCTGCTGGGCCGTGGCACGGCCAGCCCCGACAGCCTGCCGGTCGATGGCCAGCTGGGCGCGCCGCCTGCCGTGCCCGATGTGGCCCCGGCCACGCTGCTGGCCCGCCGGCCCGACATTGTGCAGGCCGATGCGCGTTTGCGCTCGGCCATGGGCACCTTGCGGCTGGACAGGCTGGCGCTGCTGCCAACGTTTAACCTGCAGCCTTCGGGCAGCATCAGCACCATCAGCGGGCTTGCCGGCTATACCACCTCGCTGTGGTCGGTGGGGGTGGGGCTGGCCATGCCGGTGTTCGACCGCGCCCGCCTGCTGGCGCAGGTGCGCGGCCAGCGCGCCCGCGCCGAGCAGGCCGCCATCGCCTATGAAAAGGCGGTGCAGACCGGCTATGGCGAGGCGCAGAACCAGTTGGCCACCTATGCCGCCGATCGCGCCCGCCTCGTCCTGCTGGTCGAGGCCGAGGCGCGTTTCCACCGCGCCTTCGACGCGCAGAACGCGGGCTATCGCGCCGGCGTTGTCGACCTCACCACGCTTCTCACCGCCGAACGCAGCTGGCGCTCGGCCCGCACATCTCTCTCGGCCCTGCGCGCCACCACGCTGACCGACGCGGTCAATGTGTTCCGCGCGCTGGGCGGTGGCTGGACCCCGCTTGGCCAGTCGCAGACCCAAACCACGGACACACGCCCATGATGCGCCGCCCTGTTGCCAAAGTTGTGATGCTGGCGCCCCTGCTGCTGCTGGCTGCCTGCGCCAAGCACGAGGGGCCGCCGCCCGGTGCCGATGCGCCGCGCGCGGTGCCTTTTGCTGCGGTGGTGCGCCGCCCGCTGGGGGCCACGCTCGACGTGTCGGGCCGGCTTGTCGCGCGCGAGGAAGCGGCGGTTTCGAGCCAGCTGTCGGGCTATCTGGTGAGCCGCGTGCTGGTCGATCAGGACGCACTGGTGCGCGCCGGCCAGCCCATTGCCGAGCTGGACGACACGCTGCTCAAGGCCGACATCGCGCAAAGCCGCGCGGCGCTCGCCCAGCAGAAGGTGGCCGCCGACAAGGCCGATCAGGAAGCCGCGCGCGTCTCGGCGCTCGACCACACCGGCGTCCTCTCGGACGAGGCGATTGCGCAAAGGCGTCTGGCCGCGCGCACGGCCCATGCCCAATATGATCAGGCGCAGGCCCAACTGGCCGCGCAACTGGTCAAGCAGGGGCTGATGACCATTCGCGCGCCGGTGGCCGGGCGCATCCTGACGCGCACGGTGCGGCCGGGCGATGTCGCCTCGCCCTCGAGCGTGATGTTCACCATGGCGCGCGACGACCGCGCCGAACTCGACGCTGAAATTCCCGAGGAACTGCTGGCCGGCGTGCATATGGGCGACCATGCGCGGGTGCGCCTGGCCTCGGGCCGGTGGGTGGATGGCACGGTGCGGCTGGTGGCCGCGCAGGTCGATGCGCAGACGCGCCTTGGCCGCGCGCGCATCCTGCTGCCCGTCGACCGCGAGATCCGCCCCGGCGGCTATGGCCGCGCGCAAATGGCAGGCACGCCGGTGCCGGTGCTGGCCGTGCCCGAGGCGGCCGTCTCGTATGACGGCAATGGCGCGTGGGTCACGGTGATCGACGCTGGCGACAAGGTGCGCCGGGTGGCCGTGCGCACCGGCCGGCGCGGCGATGGCCTGATCGAGCTGTTGCCCGTGCCTGGCGCGGCGGCTGTGGCCGAAGGCGCGCGGGTGCTTACCGGCTCGCAGGATTTCGTGCTCGATGGCGACCGGGTCAAGCCCGTGGCCGCGACGCAGAAGGG
>DATMUT010000204.1:0-3490 GCA_035563755.1 Novosphingobium sp. | reverse complement strand
CACGGCATCGCGCACGATCGGCAGCAAAGGCACGAGCCTTTGCTTGCCGCCCTTGCCGGTCACGCGCAACGTCTCGCCCAGCGGCAGGTCGGCGCCGGTGAGCGAGAGCGCTTCGGCAATGCGCAGGCCCGCGCCATAGAGCAGCAGCAGCACCGCCCGGTCACGCGCGCCAATCCACGGCGCACTGGCTTCCTCATGTACCGATGCGGCCAGCGCGACGGCCTCGTCGGGCGTCACCGGGCGCGGCAGGCCGGGCTTGACCCGCGGCCCCCTGATGCGCGGGGCGCTGGGCAGGGGCAGGCCGGCCCGTTCGCGGGCAAAAAGCAGGAAGGCGCGCAGAGCCGAGACTTCGCGCGCGGCCGACACATTTGTCAGGCCTTCACCATCGGCCTCGCCCGCGCGGCGCTGCGCCAGATAATTGCGCAGGACCGGCGTGTCGATCGCGGCAAGATCGTCCCAGCTTGCAGCGCCAGTGCGGCGGATCAGGCGCGCGGCGGTGGCCACATAAGCCCGCACCGTATGCGGAGAGCGGCGGCGCCCGTGAGCCAGATGATCGTGCCATGCCGCCAGCAACGGCGCTTCGGCCAGGGCTGCGCCAGCTTCGTCGGCAGGCGAAGCGGCATCGGCAGTCACGCCAGCAGGCCTTGCGGCACCAGTTCGCCGATCAGCGCGTTGAGCACCAGCATGCCGGCCTCGGTGGCGCCAATGCGCCCTCCATCGCGCCACAGCAGCCCTTGCCGCGCGTAAAGATCGAGCGCCGCGGGCGTGGCCAGATCGGCAGGGGTCAGGCCAAAACGCGCGGCCATTGACGCCAGATCCACCCCCTCGGCCAGACGCAGGCCCATCAGCATCGCCTCGGCGGCCTGTTCGTTGGTCGACAGGGCGCGCGCCTCGGCTATGCCGTCGCTTTGGGTGGCGATTGCGGCCATCCAGTTCTCGGGCTTCTTGTGGCGGGTGGTGGCGGTTTGCCCGCGGCGGCCATGCGCGCCCGGGCCAATCCCGGCATAGTCCTGATAGCGCCAATAGGCCAGATTGTGGCGGCTTTCCTGACCCGGCCGGGCGTGGTTCGACACTTCATAGGCGGGCAGGCCATGAGCGGCGGTGATCTGGCGGGTGAGGGTGAACAGGTCGGCGGCCGGATCGTCGGGCAGGGGGGCAAAGGCGCCCTCGCGCACGAGTGTCGCAAAGCGCGTGCCCGCCTCGATGGTCAGTTGGTAGAGCGAGAGGTGGTCGGTGCCCAGCGCCAGCGCGCGGGTCAGCTCTGCCTCCCATGCGGCCGCGCTCTGGTCGGGGCGCGCGTAGATGAGGTCGAAACTGACGCGCCCGAAATGCGATTGCGCGATGTCGAGCGCGGCCAGCGCCTCGTCGGCCCCGTGCAGGCGGCCAAGAAAACGCAGCGCCGCATCGTCAAGCGCCTGCACGCCCAGCGACACGCGGTTAACGCCGGCACGCGCCAGATCGGCAAAGCGCGCCGCCTCGACGCTCGACGGATTGGCTTCGAGCGTGATCTCGATACCGGGGGCAAAACCCCAGTGGCGCTCGGCAGCGGCCAGCAGCGAGGCCACCAGCGCCGGGGGCATGAGCGATGGCGTGCCCCCGCCAAAGAAGATGCTGGTGAGCGCCTCGCCCCCTGCCAGTTCGGCCTCGCGGGCCATGTCGGTCAGCAGGGCGCTTTCCCACGCGGCATGGTCGACCGTGTCGCGCACATGGCTGTTGAAGTCGCAATAGGGGCATTTGCGGGCGCAAAAGGGCCAGTGAATGTAGAGTGCGCGCGCCATGGCCCCAGACTATCAGCCGAACTGCGCGGCGACCAGCCGGGCGAAGGCATCGGCGCGGTGGCTGATGGCGTGCTTTTCGGCAGGGTCCAGCTGGGCGAAGGTGCGCGTGTCGCCCACCGGCACGAACACCGGGTCATAGCCAAAGCCCATCGTGCCGCGCGGCGGCCAGGTCAGCATGCCATGCGCGCGCCCTTCATACACCGCCTCGTTGCCATCGGGCCAGGCGATGGCCAGCACGCAGGCGAAATGGCACGAACGGTCGACATCGGCGCCTTGCTCGCACAGCAGCCCCTCGACCTTGCCCATCGCCATGAACCAGTCGCGGCCCTTTTCGCCTTCGAACCACTGCCGTTCGGCCCAGTCGGCGGTGTAGACGCCCGGGCGGCCGCCCAGCGCATCGACACACAGGCCCGAATCGTCGGCCAGCGCGGGCAGGTTTGCCGCCTGCGCCGCCGCCCGCGCCTTGATCAGCGCGTTTTCGACAAAGCTGGTGCCGGTTTCCTCCGGCTCGGGCAGGCCCAGATCGCCCGCCGACACGCAATCGACGCCATAAGGGGCCAGCAGCGCCTGAATTTCGCGCAGCTTGCCCGCATTATGCGTGGCGATCACGAGCTTGCCCGAGAGCCGGGTCATCAGCGGCCGACCGCCTGCGCCTGGGCGGCGAAAATGCCCTCGCAGCCGATGCGGGCCAGACGCAGCAGGCGCAGCAGGCCCTCCTCGTCATAGGTCGCGCCCTCGGCGGTGGCCTGCACCTCGGCGATCTGGCCGCCCTCGATCAGGATGAAATTGGCGTCGGCGTCGGCGCTGCTGTCCTCGATGTAGTCGAGGTCGAGCACCGGCGTGCCCTTGGTGATGCCGCAGGAAACGGCGGCCACCTTGCGCGGCAGCGGGTCCTCGGCGATCAGGCCCTTGGCCATCAGCCCGTCGATGGCCAGACGCAGCGCTACCCAGGCGCCCGAAATGGCCGCCGTGCGTGTGCCGCCGTCAGCCTGGATGACGTCGCAGTCGAGTGTGATCTGGCGCTCGCCCAGTTTTTTCAGATCGGTCACGGCGCGCAACGAGCGGCCGATCAGGCGCTGGATTTCCTGCGTGCGGCCCGACTGCTTGCCCTTGGCCGCCTCGCGGCTGCCGCGGGTGTGCGTGGCGCGCGGCAGCATCGAATATTCCGCCGTCACCCAGCCTTCGCCCTTGCCCTTGAGGAAGGGGGGGATACGCTCCTCGACGCTGGCGGTGACCAGCACCTTGGTGTCGCCAAAGCACACCAGCACCGAGCCTTCAGCATGCTTGGTGTAGCCGGTGAGGATCTCGATCTGACGCATTTCGTCGGGCGCACGGCCGGAAGGACGCATGGGGTTTACTCCGCTGATGGGCTGGCGCCCCCGACAATGGGGGCCTTGAAGCCGAAATTTGCGCTCCTGTGCCGCGTCGGGCTTGAGGGTTCAAGAGTGGCCGCTAAATATTACCCCATGGCATTGCACAACGCTTCCCCCAGCTTTCCCGAAATCACCGGCCGCGCGCGCGAAATTTTCCGCATGGTGGTCGAGGGCTATCTCTCCTCGGGGCAGCCGGTGGGGTCGCGCACGCTGGCCTTGCAGGGCGCGCAGGACCTCAAGCTCTCGCCCGCCTCGATCCGTTCGGTGCTTTCCGAACTGGAGGGGCTGGGGCTGCTCAGCCACCCGCACACCAGCGCCGGGCGGATGCCCACCGAAACC
>DATMUT010000203.1:0-2109 GCA_035563755.1 Novosphingobium sp. | reverse complement strand
CATGTCCAAAGGCGTAGAGCGGGGCATCGGTCAGCCCGCGGAAATGCGACTTGAACCGCTCGTCGGGGCCGCCGCTGGCGGGGCGGCCGCTGCTCTCGCGGGCGTAGTAATAGGGTTCCTGCCCGCTGGCCTGCGGGAAGCTGATGGGCAGGCGGCCACTGGGCGAGGTGGCGCCCAGCAGGATGTCGGCCAGCGCGTGGCCGGTCTCGCTGCCCAAAAACCAGCCGACGAGAATGGCATTGGCCCCGGCCACTGCGCCCTCCAGCACCAGCGCCCGCCCATTGCGCAGCACGACCACCACCGGCTTGCCCGTGGCGGCAACGGCCTGCGCCAAGGCTTGTTGCGCAGCCGGCACGACAATGTCAGCCCGCGACGAGCTTTCGCCGGTCATGTCCTGCGTCTCGCCAATGGCCAGTATCATCACGTCGGCGGCGTGGGCGGCGGCGGTCGCGGCCTCGATGCCGTCGGCTATGGGGGTCTGCACATTGCTGCCCGCAACGATGCTCAGCGATGCCGGATCGGCCAGCCCCTCGCGCAGGCCCTGCGCCAGCGAAATGGCCGGCGCATCGGGCCCAAAGGGCGACCACGGGCCGTTCAGGTTCTCGGTATCGGCGCCAAAGGGGCCAATCAGCGCGATTTTCTGCCCGGCGCGGCGCAGCGGCAGCACGCCATCGTTCTTGAGCATCACCACCGAGGCGCTGGCCGCCTCGCGCGCGAGGGCGCGGTGCGCGGGCGGGATGGGGGCGGCATAGCGCTTCTCGCTGATCCGGCGGAACGGATCGTCGAACAGGCCGGCCTGCTGCTTGACGTAGAGCATGCGCGCGACGGCCCGGTCGAGCGTTTCCATGGCAATCGCGCCCGAGGCGACGAGGCCGGGGATGTATTTGGGATAAAGCCCCGAAACCATCGAGATGTCGCAGCCGGCATTGAGCGCGAGGCGGGCGGCATCGGCGCCGTCCTGGGCAAATCCGTGAGCGATCATTTCCTCATCGCCCTCGAAGTCGGAGATGACCGCGCCGGCATAGCCCAGTTCGCCGCGCAAAATCTCGGTCAGCAGGTGGCGGTTGCCGGTGCTGGGCACGCCGTCGATCGTGTTGAACGAGGCCATGGCCAGCAGCGCGCCCGCTTCGAAAGCGGCCTTGAAGGGGGGGAGGTAGACCTCGTGCAGCACGCGCTCGGAAATGCTGGTGCCCTGATAGTCCAGCCCGCTTTCGGCCGCGCCATAGGCGGCGAAATGCTTGACGCAGGCCAGCAGCGAGTCGGGCGCGCCCACCGTGCCCTGAAAGCCGCGCACGCGGGCTGCGGCAAACTGGCTCGAGAGCAGCACATCCTCGCCTGCGCCCTCGACCACGCGGCCCCAGCGCTGGTCGCGGCCCACATCGACCATGGGGGCAAAGGTGGCGTCAAGGCCGCGGGCCGAGGATTCGACCGCCACGGCCCGCGCCGTGCGCCGGGCAAGGTCGGGGTCGAAACTGGCAGCTTCCGCCAGCGGCACGGGAAAGACGGTGCGGCAGCCGTGGATCATGTCGGCGGCAAACAGCAGCGGGATTTTCAGTCGGCTTTCGCGCATGGCGGCGGTTTGGGCCAGGCGGACCGAGTCGAGGTCCATCGGCGTCATCAGCGCGCCCACATGGCCTGCGCGCACGCGCTCCATCAGCGCGGCAAAGGCGGCGCGGGCCGCCTCGGGCGTGGTGGGCGGCAGGAAGGGGTTGAGCTTGGCGATGTCGGGATCGGCCATATGCGGCGAAAGCGCGGCCTCGGTGGCCAGCTGTCCGGCCTTCTCGGCCACGGTCATGCGCGCGATGAGGGCGCTGATGCGCGGATCGCGTAATGCGGCGTCGGCATGAGGCGCATCGGCCAGCGCCGGGCCGGCAATGGCGGCCACTGCTCCCACAATCGCCGCGTTGACAAGAAAGCGCCGGCGATCGACCGAAGCAGGCATGGGCATCCTCTCAAAATAGGTGGGGCGGGCTGTTGTGGCCCGCCCTCGTTTAACATTACGTGCGTTAAATTAAAGCCTTACGGCCTTTTCGTCATTATTGAAGGATGGGAAGGGGAGGTATGAGACGCGCAGTTTTTGCTGGAAGGCGAGTGTGTGCTCGCCGGCCG